>JAJRBU010000173.1 GCA_028679315.1 Methanoregulaceae archaeon | reverse complement strand
GTCCCGTGGAGTCCCACCGTCCCCCAGACTGCATCCTTCACGACAGCAGGACCGCCCTTAGTGGGGGTGAATGAATACGTGCCATTCCCGGATGGGTCGACCACGATCTTCTGCACCAGCGCGACGAGTTCAGGATAATCGGCAAAGGCCGGGTCGGTGAGCATGTTCCGCCCGACGAGGCCAGCGGGATCCCGGTCGTAGATCAGGTGGCCGCTCGTATCGATCGCCCATGCGGTATAGTTCGTGCCGTCAAGTGCTTTATCGGCATGGTCCGCGAGCAGTTCCTGGGGGTTGAAGAGGACCGTGGCGAGGCCGAGGAACGCTCCGGAGCTGTTCATCACCGGTCTCCTGAGTGAGACCGCATCAAATCCTTCGGCTGCCGGGAATACCGGAGACATCAGGGGACGGCGTTCCTGCAGTGCCTGCTGGTTATGGCTCTCGGTGCTGACATCAGTACCGATGGCAGCCTGGTACTGTTCCGGCATGACGGCCGCGATCCGCCCCTCGGCAGAGATAGAGACGGCATCGATCGCATACGGGGTGGTGGCCGCAATCCGTGCCAGGGTTGCGTTCGCCTCGGGCCCGGTAATCCCGGTACGGCCCATGTCACCTGCTGCCGTCGCGAGGATGGTATCCATCTCCTGCAGGGTGGCAGAGACCCCGGAGGTGAACCGGGCCAAGGCAATCGATGTGTTTTTTGCCGGAATGGTGATTCCACACGTCGAGTCAGGCTCTGTGGGTGTGATATCAGGTGAGGTGCAGCCAGATGCGAGGACGATGGCAATGACAAGGAATAAGACATACTTCAGGATGTTCATACCCCACATTCAGACAAGGTACTATTAAACCGATTGTTGGCCGGTGACTCCCTCGGTTGAAAACCTCATCGCCAGATATTCATGGGAGAAGTAGATACCGTACCTGCGTATTCCCTGTGTTCAGAAGCGATCGCGTTCTGTGAATACAAATCATGGGGGCGTCAGGGATCGACCTCACCTCACCGGGTCTCGTCCATGAACAGGTGGCAGGCAGGGCACCACCATCCGATGGGAACCGAACGCCGTTTCCGGTTCTCATCGAGGATTTTGACGTACGTCCGGTACATCGGCTGCTGTCGCTTCTGGCTCCCTGATGAGCTGGTTGTGCAGTGGTTGGGACATCGTGGACTGGTACACACGATTGTTCACCTTATCGATTCAACTGATAAACCTGTCGTGGAGGGAGCATCATCTTGGGTTTACGGGATTCCAGCATGGTGATGGTGATACGTGGGTCCCATCCAAAGGAACAGTATAGAATCCCAGAAAGGGGAGAGATGTTCCGGTTTTCTGGCACCCTTTTTGGGAAAAGGGCTCTATTTTGAAGTTCCCGTATCCGTTTATTCGGATACCAGTATTCAGGACCTATCTTCTGCCCGTCTGATGGTTTCCCCTGTTTGATGCTATTGGTGCACCACCCAAAGAGGGATTACCTTAAAATAGGGGTAAAATGATGTGCTATTCATCCCTGATCGAACGGGAATGGGGGAGAGGGATTACCATGTATATGCTCAATCTCACGGGCGAAGAGGTCACGATCCTGAAGACCGTGCTCGAAGAGTATCTTTCCGATCTGCGGATGGAAGTTGCAGATACCGACAAGCAGGATTTCCGCAACAATCTGAAGAAAGAAGAGGAGACGATCAAGGAGATCCTGGGGACGCTTACCCGGATGGAGTCTTCGCGGAAATGAGAGCGGTATGGGACCGTACTGCTGAGGGGATAAACAGAGGGACGTGATGGAAATGATCCGAGAAGGAGTTGTATTTGCGTTCGGATATTTTACGGTAAAACCAGGGAGCGAAGAGCTGTTCCTGGAAAAATGGCAGCATTTTGCACAGTGGACGCTGAACCATGCGAAGGGTGCCCGGTGGATGTACATGGTCCGGGACCTGGAAGATCCTCAGCTGTTTGTCTCCTTCGGACCCTGGGAATCTCCTGAGAGTGTTACTGAATGGCGGCAGTCTTCGCGGTTCAGATCCACCTTTGCTGAGCTCGATTCTCTGTGTGACAGTATCGAACATTGTACCATGAGCGAAGTGACTCACGTGAAACGATAGGGGATCTCCGAACGTGGAGAGCATTGAGGAGAAAGTTATACAATCGTCCAACACCCTCTTCCACTCTATGGAACCTGTTGTCTCAAGCACCGTGGCATTGCCAAGGGAGGCACGTTGATTATGCAAATGAACGCTGTCTCAATTCCCGCAGTATCGGGCAGGGGCTGACACCGTATGACCCAGTTCGATCCGTTCTTTCTCGCCATGGGCAATCTCGGCGTGCTGGTATTCATCATCGCCAGCATGCTTGGCATGGGTTTTGGTCTGACCATTCCCCAGATCATCACCCCCCTTAAGAACAGGAAGCTGGTCATCATGTCCCTCGTGGCCAACTTCGTACTCGTGCCACTCCTGGCATTATTGATCGTGTGGATCATCCCGCTCTCGGAGGGGCTGAAGATCGGCGTGATCCTGGTGGGGTTCGCTGCAGGGGCGCCATTCCTGCCCAAGCTGGTCCAGGTGGCCAAGGGCGATATGGCCTTCACCGCCGGACTGATGATCCTCCTGATGGTGGTTACCATTGCCTACCTGCCCCTTGTCCTGCCATTTGTCCTGACGGGAGTGCAGGTGAGCCCCTGGGAGATCGCAAAGAGCCTTATCTTCCTGATGCTCATCCCGCTTGCGATCGCCCTTTTTATCCGGGCCAGGTACGAGGAAGTGGCCACCGGCCTCGTCCATACCATGACCATGGCTGCCAACCTCTCTCTTGCAGCGATGTTCATCGGATATTTTGTGGCATATTATGACCAAACCGTTGGGGTTCTTGGAACGGGGGGGATACTCGTGGCTATCCTCCTTGTTGCCGGCGCTGCCATCATAGGGTATCTGCTGGGCGGGAACAACAAGGATACCAGGAAGGTGCTCGCACTCGGAACCGGTCAACGGAACCTGGCCGCCGCGTTTGCGGTCGCCACCGGCAATTTTGCATCCAATCCCGAAGTGCTGCTGGAGGTTATGGACATTGCCGTGATAGGACTGATCCTCCTGATGATCCTTGCTGGAGAATTTGGCCGGCGGAGTGCATCAGGGGCTGGAACGAAGGGTGAGGCAGCACTATAGGACGGAACGAAATAACCCCCTTTTTGACAATCCAGGAGGTCAACGAACGGAATGTATTCCATAATTTTCTTACGAAGATGTATGATTTTTTAAAAAGAATCGAGACTGCACTGGAGATAGAGAGCAATGGGTATGTTGAAACATTACGTTCTGGCAAGGCCGAAAACATATTAAAAGCTACCGTCGATACCCATATGGCGGTTCCCTATCCTCCGAATGCCACCTTGAGTGGGAGTCCGCTAGTGGTGGGAGCACCATAAGGTAACTAAATGTAGGTACATCTCAAACTCAATTTCCCACCACTTTTCAAGAGATCAGGAATAGTTCAAGGGATACTTTTATTTCAATAGTTGAGATCAGCAGGAAGTGAATGTTACAAGGATTCGCTAGAAGGTTCGGGATCCGAAGGATGAACCGGTATATCTCCGGGTGTGCAAAAATCCGAAAAAAAATGTGAAAAGAACCAGGAATCAGTATAATTTTATCGCGAGCGCGATATCCTCTTCCTTGATCGTCTTTCGTCCTGCGTGCATGGCGAGCTTGTTTGCCTCTCTCGTCAGATTGGCAATATACTCTTCTGCACCCTT
>JAJRBU010000229.1 GCA_028679315.1 Methanoregulaceae archaeon | reverse complement strand
CGCCGATCGATGAGCTCGGCTGGGATCTTGATGGAGTCCCCCGGTCTCAGCACACGGTTGTAGATGTCCACCTGGGTAGGCTTTCTCCCAGGCCCATCCGTCAAGTTGACGATCTCAACGAACATGGGGAGGGCTCCTTACTTCTTGTTGTGGCCCTTCCACTTGGGCGTTGGGAGTGTCGTCTTGACCTCTTGATCTGCGGCCGGTAGAGGCTGCTCCTCCACATGCGGAGGCGGCTCTGTCTTCACCGGCGGGTGCATGACGGTCTCGCTCTTCACCGGAGGGGGAGCCGGAGGAGGAGCGGGAACCTTCTTCTTGTCTTCTCCGATCTTCTCCACCGCGATGCTTCCAGCCCGAACATGCTGCTCGAGATGAGCCTTGTCATGCTCATACTCGTGGTCCGAGATGGTCATCGTCTGACGCATGCGCAAGCGCTTGCCAGCGACGATAGGCTCCATCTCGAGCTTGGGGGCGGTGCGATGGAGGAGAGCCTTGGAACGATCCATCGACGTGTTGGTGATCTTCCACATGGCTAGCCTCCCTGAGGGTAGAGGGACAAAGGGGGCCTGGCCCATTTAAGACCAGGCCCCCTCTACCCTACTCTATCTACCCGGGTCCGATCCAGTTCTCGACGATCTAGAACTGGCTCACATCCGGGAACTTGAGGCCCTGGTCGACGCGGTTGTTCACCGCACCGAGCTGGTCCTCATCGACCGGCAGCTTGGTGCCGTAGCCGGTGGTGATGCTGCCATCGGTGGCGCCCGGAGTGACACTGCCTCCGTAGAGCTCCAGCTTGGTCACGGACGCGATGTTGATCACCGCGATGGCGACGTCCATCCAGGACTGCCAGGTGATCATGTTCGCGACCTTGTCGATGTAGAACTTGGTGTTGTTGAGGATGTAGTTCTTGCCGAGGAACTCCGGAGCCGTGAAGCAGTAGACGTTCCCGGTGCGGAGGATGTCGGTCTTGATCGTCCGGATCAGCTTGCGGCCGAGGAGGATGTTGTACTTGTAGCCGTCCACCATCGTCTCGGACTGCATCTTGTCGCCGGCGTCCTGGAGCGTCCAGCTCAGGATGTCGTCGTAGTCCGGCTCGGTCATGAGGAACCGCTCGGAGCGCAGACGGTTCCCGTCGAGCAGCTTGAAGAGGTTCACCAGGTCAGGACGAAGAACCGGGTGCACGACGAAGTCGTCCAGACCGGCGGTCAGGCAGCCCTGGCCCTTGATGATGCTCTTCTTGACCGTGGCATCGTAGGTCGACGCATGGAGAGCCGTCGAGGTGCCACCGTTGGCCTCCTTCTGGATCGCCTGCACCGCCGCCTCGATGTGGCGGAGGAACTCGCGGTCCTTGATCTCCTGGAGGTCCTTCACCGAGTTGTCCTCGATGATCTTGGTGATGGGCATCTCGTAGGCGAGGAGCTCCTGCTCGGTCTTCTCGAACTTCTCCGAGGAGATCGTGTAGAAGGGGACCTCGGCACGGGGCGCCCGGATGAACCGAGCGGTCGGCTGGCCACGGAAGGTGACCGTCATCGCCCGGGACTGCGGCTCGACGTCCACGATCTTGACCAGCGTGTCATGGTTGACCGAACGCTGGCAGTCGACGCGGGTCACCGGCTCAGCCGGGATCAGCTTGTCGACGAAGCAGACCTCACGGAGGCGGTCCCGGATGTACACGGAACCTGCCTGCGCGATCTTCTCCTTGCCCTCGCTGGTGTCGAGACGCTGCGAGAACATGTCATTCAGAACACGGGCCGGAACGCTCATCGTTTTTCTCCTTCCTTGTCTCTACCGGTACGCGGCGTCCCGGTTATGCGAAGTGCTTGAACGCCGGAGCGTTCGGGCACCAGAAGCGGATCTTCTGGCTTGCACCAGTGCCGATGATCCGAGTCACGAACCCGAAGAGCAGATGCTCTCCGGTGGCCAGGCTCACGGCTGCCTTGAGACCACGGACTCCGGTCAGGCCGTTGGGACACGTCACCGTGTCCACAGCCAAGCCCACGCCCACTGCCATGTTGGCAGCAGCGAAGATTGCCGTGTCCGCTTCGAACCCGTTCACGTACAGAACGGGAGTCTTGCCGATCGCCTGCGTGTCATACCGACCACGCTCAGCGAAGCAGACCCAGCTCGGCTTGGCGGCTTCACCGCTTCCACGCTTGAGCTGGTAGGAGTCATTGAGCTCGAGCCACTCGCCATCGACGAGCGGGGTGGTCGCCATCGGGTTGAGGATGCTCACGTCCTCGAGGGCGAAGTCACGCCGCTGCACAGGCAGCAGCTCGGAGATCAGGTTCAGGTACGGCGCGGTCGACATTGTTCTCTCTCCTTCTTCTCAGCGGTTCGTTGTCAGTCCCCGACGATGGCGGCCGCGAATGCAGAAGTCGCGTCCGACGGGTTGCCGGGGTGGTCTGAGAGCGCCGCCAGCTTGATCTGCGGAGCCGACATGCTGATGGCCTTCTCTACGACATCGAGCTCGTCCGAGTTCATGAGCTGCTCGACCTTCTGGTCGTAGCCCGTCTCGGGGTCGAGGTTCTTCGTCTCCATGTCGGAGGCGATCTTCTCGACTCTCTCTCGCTTCTCGTAGAAGGCCACCTTCTCCTTCAGGGACGTGTTCTCTTCGGCCAGGGCACGAAGGGTGGGACCGACCTGGCCGAGGATCTGGGCCACCTTCTCGCTCGACATCTTGTTCATGGTCGTTTCCTCTCGCTCCCTAGTAGATGGACTGTCCCATCGGAGTCTGGGAATCGCTTCCCATCTGGGAGGCCTTCTCCTCGAGACCGCCCCCGCCGCCGTTGGCCGCCTGTAGAGCAGCCTTCAGCTTGCAGACGCGGCATTCCCCCATGTGACCACAGGTGCAACCGTCCGGGGCTTCATCGCCCTCGGCCATCGCACCCATCCCGCCACCACCCCCTCCTCCTGGAGCAGGAGCAGGGCTCATGGCCGCAGGCGGCATTCCGCCCTGGGCCATGGCAGCGGTCTTGGAGGTCTTGGAGACTGCCTCCGCCAGCTTGCAGAACTGGCAGGCACCCTGCCCGTCACACTGGCATCCCCCCGAAGCGATCTTCTGGAGGTATGCCCGAGCCGCTGCGATCTTCACGCCGGGAGAGGCCTGAGCGATCTTGGCCACGCCGGTGTTACGCAGGTTCTCGTTGAGCTTGGAATCGGTCTTGGCGCTGAGAGCCGGCTCGTCCAGCACTTCCTTCAGCTGGCTCTTCACCGGACCCTTGGCGTCACGCTTGGTGTAGCCGATCGCCGAGGCGTTCGACTGGATGTGCTTGCGTCCCTGGTTGCCGAACCCACCCGTCGGGCCACCGGCCTGGCGAGGGAGATCGTGCTCGGCATCAGCGGACTCGAGCTGACCCATCCCGGCCAGCGGATTGGCGTTCCGCGCAGCAGAGATGTTCGCCTTCATCACGTCCTCTCCAGCGGACTTCACGATGGAGCGGGCGGCAGAGCGAGCGGCCTGGCCGTAGTACTTGAGGCCACCCTTGCCAGCCTGGCCGGCGCTCCAGGAACCGAAGCGCTTGCGGGCGTACTCAGGAGCTCCAGGCTGTGAGGCGATCTCCTTCAGCTTCTCCGGGATCCCTGCCAGCTTGCTGAGGATCATCTGGCGAGCGACCTCAGCGGGATCGAGAGACGCGGTCTTCTCGGTCTTGCCGCTCTTCTCCGTCTTCTCCGTCTTCTCGCTCTTCTCGCTCTTGCCTTCCTTCTCACTCACAGGCTTCTCGTGAGACTCGGCGTGGGCAGCGAACTGAGGAGGGAGGTCGCCGGCAGACTTCTCCAGGGCGGTGATGTAGAAGTCGCGAACGCTCGCATGCTTGCCGAGGTTCACGAGAGGACCCTTCTCAGGGTACTCGGCATGGGGAACCGAGCCGCCGCTCTGGCCGGGTGCCTTCCCCATGTTGTTCTCGAGCTGGGTCGCCCCGCCCGGATGACCGCCGGAAGTCATCTTGGAACCAGCCTCGGAGGCAGCGGCGTCCTCGGTGGCCGGCTTGTCCTTCTTGTACTTCTGCTTGCCGGGAGTCGGCTTCTCGTTCAGCTTGAGGGCAGTGTCACCCTTGCCAGCTCCTTGGGGAGACTTCTCGAGAGCCATCTTCTCGATCGCCTGAGCGATGACTCCCTGTTGCTGGGGCTCGATGAGATGAGCATTGGCGGCGATGTAGTCCACCGCCGACGCCAGCTTCTCCACGTACTCCAGATCGATGCCGGCGGTCTTGACTGTCTTCGTCGTCTTGTCGGTCGGTGACGACTTGCCAGTCTTGTCCGTGGCGTGGGTCTTGTCTGTCTTGTTGCTGGTCTTCGCCTCCTCCGCCAGTTTCTCGGTTGCGTCCTGAATGACGCTCCGGATCATGTCCTGGAGGGGAAGATTGGACGCGAGCTTCCTCATGGTTAGCTCTCCTTCATCGCAGGACCGGCGGAGGCGCGGTCACTGGCTGCATTCTAGTCGACGGGCTTTCCGTCGGGGTAGCGTTCACTTTGGAGTACTTGCCTGGATTCTTCGCGGCCATCGGCCCCTGAGACGCCATGGACGGTGGATTGGTCATCTTGACGTGGGCCAACTGTTCCGTGGGAGCCTGAGGGATCACCATCGAATTGGCGATCTTCAACATCTCATCGAAGAAGCCATCTATAAGAGTCAGGTCGAAGGGGGACCTGACACCGGTAGATGCCTCCTTCCTGATGTCGAGTCCCTTGTCCTCACGCTTTTCCTGCTTCTTCCCTAGACCGCCGGGATCGGCCGCTTTCACATCTCCCTTGGGAGTATCGAACTTGGCCTTGGCCTCACTACGGCCTTCAGGTGTTCCGAACCCCTTGGGGGACTTCCCCAGAGCGTGGGACTGCTGAGTAGCGATGGCGAATGCAGTGCTCTTATTCATGTCCGGATTCTTGGCCATGATGTGATGAGCACGGTTGTGAAGCCACTCTGGCATCGTTACCTCAGCAGCGGGAAGAGGGAGCGGAGAGTTGCCACGCGTCTACTCCGCTCCCTCGACCCGAAGCACTACTCGACGGTGTACCCCGCCTGAGCCAGCATCTCGATCGCCCGCGCCTCGGCGAGCTTCTCGATGTAGGCTGCGGTCTTCGTCTTGCTCGTCTTGCCCGAAGACTTGCCCTCGCCGCCGACCGCCCTGGCGAGACGGTTGCTCGCCCGTGACATGCCGTAGCCCAGGCCGTAGCCTGCACCACCGGCAGCGGCGCCACCGGCGAGACCGCCACCCACTGCCTTGGCGATGCGAGCCGCCTTCGAACCTCCGCTCTTCGCACCAGCAGCAGCGCCTAGAGCAGCGCCACCGAGGCCGTACAGCGAGCCGGAGACCCGACCGTGTCCGCGAGCGACGCGCTTGTGCTCTTCCTTCTGCTCCGGACCGTACTCGGCCGCCATCTTCGCCATGGCGATCTTCTCGCTCTCCTGGTGATAGGCGTGAGCCATCACGCGGCCCAGGAAGTCGGCCTCCTCGAACTTGGCCTGCGCCTCCTTGGCGAGCATCTCCTCCTCGGAGACCTCGGGCTGCGCCTCTTCCTCGACCTGCTCCTCACCGGCAGCCTGCATCCCCTCTTCGGACTCTTCCTCCTCGGGGGCTGCCTGCTGCTCTTCCTGCTGCTCTTCCTCGCCATCCTGCGAAGCCACCTCGTCGGCCAGAGCCGAGAGCTGCTCCTCGCTGAGGCCGGAGAGATCGACACCCTCCTGCTCCGCGAGCTTCTGAAGCATCATGACCTGGGCCGTCTTCTCCAGATCGTCGCCGGCATTCGTTCCGTAAACCTGAGCGAGCCACTCGTCCATTGTCTTCCTCTTTTCCTTAGTGGCAGCAGGCTATCTTCGAGATGGGTTCCATCTCTAAGCTGTTGCTCCCACAAAGACGCCCGTTTGGGCGAGGGACTCCACTGCCTCGTCAGAGTTCAGATGGAAGTCCCGATCCTGGTAGTGGACCCCAGTCAGATACGCGAGCGATTCGGGTCCAAGGACGCTCGCTGAGGTCTTGTCGATCCCGCCGGCGAAGGCCTTGGCCATGCTCCCACCGAAGACTTCGGTGCGGAGCTGGGGATCGATGACCAGCTGCCTCTGGATATCAGCGGCCTTCTTGATGAGCGAGCTGCGGTAGCCGTTGTAGGCTGCCGACAGCTTCTTGAGAAAAGAATCGGCCTCGGCAGGAGCTGCCTGGGGGGGTTGGGCGCTACTACCGCCAAGACCGATAATCATTGTACGCCGCACCAACATCGGTGTGGCGATGCTCCTCTTCTTGACGAGACCAAGAGCACAGAGAAGCTGCTTGAGAGCATCCAGGACGGCGCACGGATCGACATCGATGGAATGATCGATCTCGGAAGATGGGCCGAAGACGCGTCCGTTCGCGTCCAACTCATCTGCAAGACCTCTTTCACCGATGTTGTTCAACATGATCCGTTGGAACTCTCTTGGCTTCAGAACCATCCCCATGGCGCTCGGCGTTGACAGTGCATGATGAAGAGGAAGGCTTCCCATCA
>JAJRBU010000123.1 GCA_028679315.1 Methanoregulaceae archaeon | reverse complement strand
CCCCGGTAAAAGAGCTGGTGGCCGAGCGCTTCAGCGGTAACCCTGGTATTAACAAAGATGAGGGTCGATCCGAACCGGTCGATGGTATCAGAAACCCACTTTGCCTGGCGCTCAAAGCTGTCACCGGCAAACTCAACGGTGATATGGAGACGCTTGATGACCGGAACTGCCACAACGGAAAAATCCCTCTTCCCGCAGAGAAACCTGCCCATCTCATCGGGGTTGCCAACGGTCGCCGAGAGCCCGATCCTCTGGAATTCACCCGTGTAGGAGATGAGTCGTTCCAGGGCAATGGAGAGCTGTGATCCCCGTTTGCTCCCGGCCAGTTCATGGATCTCGTCAATCACAACGTATCTGACGTTCTTCAGGTGCTTTCGAAGCACCTTTCCCATGAACAGTGCCTGGAGTGTTTCGGGGGTGGTGATGAGAAGGTCAGGGGGTGAGAGGGCCTGTTTCCTCCTCTCGGCAGCTTTTGTGTCGCCATGCCGTACCCCGACAGAGATCCCGAGTTCGCTGCACCACCAGGATAACCGCTGGAGCATATCGCGGTTCAGAGAACGAAGCGGGGTAATGTAGAGGGTCGTAAAACCTCCGGTCCTCTCTTTTAGCATCCTGTCAAAGACCGGGATCATTGCACTCTCGGTCTTTCCTGTCCCTGTCGGGGCAATCAGGATCAGGTTCCTGCCGGACGCCACAAGGGGTATTGCACGATTCTGGATCTCCGAGAGTTCCTCAAAGCCCCTGGTCCGGATACAAGCCTGTATCCTCGGGTCAAGGTTGCTGATCGGGCTCATATCCCTCCAATGCCTGTATCGGTCCAAGAAACGTACCATCAGAAAGCAGAACCTCAGCTTCTTCCCGGCTCAAGCACCGGGAGATCGGGCTGAATGGTTCTTTCACCGTTCTCATAATATCGTACCCGGTCAGTTCATTGAAGGAGGGCATGAGAAGGACACGGCTCCTTCCTTTCTCCCCCTCCCTTGTGGGGAATCCAAGGCACGCATCATTGAGGGGTGAGAAGAGATAGGCCGGGGAGCGGAGAGAGCAGCCGACCTCATCCCTGAGGCATACCATCGGATGGTGATGCCCTGCAATAATGAGCATCCCCGCAAGAGAGAGAGCCGGATACATATGGCCGTGGACATAAGCCGTGCCATCGATAATCACTCCCTCTTTTGGAAGCAGCTCACCCAGCTCAAAATACTGTTCAACGGCGACATCATGGTTGCCCGGGACGATCCCGAGCGGGACCAGGGACCGGAGCTGTTCGACAAAGTCAGGGATCTCGCGGTGCTCCTGCCGTGATGGGAACGGGATGCCGTGTTTCAGGTCACCGAGCAGGAGGAGGAGATCGGGCATGGTCTCCCGTATGCAGGTCTCGAGGCGTTCGCACCTCTCTTTTGTCCTGCTCCTGAAATGGATACCATGCCTGTCGAGATCCGATTCGATCCCCAGGTGGAGATCGGCAACAACAAGAACACGCTTTTTCCCTTTGACGAGGAGGGCAGGGCCTTGGCTCAGGAATTCAAGAATCATAGAGGTTTGTAAACGTCCCGGGCTGGCTGGTAACATTCATCTTCTTCGAGCAGGAGACGGACCGCGTCCCTCACCGTCGTCTCTGGTATCCCAACATCTCCTGCAAGGGTGATCAGCTCTTCCAATGGCAATCCACTCTTGCCTGCATAATCCCTGATAATCGAGAGGATCGTTTCCCTGGTCTCCGCATCTCTTCTTTCCAGCAGCGAACGATCGGCGACCTGTTCCAGTCCCCGGGATACCATCCCCGCAAGCATGGCGACTGATTCGGTACCCGCTTGGAATTGTGATATTGCACAGAGGAGTTCAGGGCTTCCCTCACCTGAACCAAGTGCTTTCATCATCAGGGAAAGCCGGGTGATGGTGAGTTCTGCGGTTCTTATGATCCAGGCATCCCTGGTGGTGCGATCCACCTCCTTCAGATCTATCAGGTCAAGGTACGGAACCGGTTCGTCACCATTGGTCATGATCCTGGCATACCCAAGCACGGTCACGAAGGAAGGTATCTCGATGGAGGAGAGCGCTGCCTTCAGGCCTGCATCTGGCCGAATGTTCCGGATCTCAAATACGCCCGTGGGATCAGCCACCCGTGCATAGAGGGTCTCACCGCCAGGTATCGCCTTTTCCGTCAGGGTTCCAGCCACAAAGAGCAGGCGGCATACCATGCCGCCGGGGGTAAGAAGCGCGGGGGATTCCCCCGCCAAATCGGCGCGGGCATAGTGTGCCCCTGAATACTCTCCCGCAAAGATCCGCCCTGCCCCGTCCATTTTTTTCCTGCACCCTTCTCAGAATAGTGAGATACTATTCGCCGTGATTTCTCCGTAAATCAATGCTGCTGAGATGGTATACTGAGCCCTGGGACCACATATCCATTATGATGAAGGAAATAATAGAGTGCAGAAAAGAATGTCAGGTTAAATCGCTGCTGTGGAAAAAAGCAGTCGAAATAGCGCTTTTTATAGGAAAGTTTTATATTATATGAATTCTTCATCTGAATTTAAGGGTTTTTATGAGACAAAAAGAGATCCCGCTGTTATTCGTACTTTTGGTGCTCATAGCAGGAGTTATTCCTGCCTATGCCGCTGAGGATGCTGCTGCATCCAGCGCTGCACCAGCGAAGTCTGATGTAGACCATGAGGACCTGATCTCCTCACAACCGCTGTTTTTCATCGAGAATAAGGGGCAAATCAGCGGAGATGTCCTCTTTGAGGTCATCTCGAACGGAGGTCTCGTCTATTTTACCGGTGATGGAGCAACCATACGGGTAATCAGGACGATTGATGACAAATTTGCGTCATCAACCATCGGGTTTACCTACGGGGGTGCATCAGAAATCAACGATGCATTTGGTATTGATCCTCTCCCCTGCAGGGTAAATTTCATGAGGGGAAGTGATCCCTCGCTGTGGATCACCGGCGTCCGGACATATGAAGCCCTGCTCTATCCTGATCTGTATCCGGGTATCGATCTCACCTATGAAGGAAAAACCGGTGCCATAAAGAGCAGTTTCCAGGTAAAGCCGGGGTCTGATCCGAGATCCATCAGGACGGTATATTCCGGCCAGAACGGTCTGACCGTGGCACCAAACGGTGATCTTCACATACAGACCGATGTGGGAGTACTTACTCAGAGTGCCCCTTACTGCTACCAGGATATTGATGGAAAGATCGTGGTAATCCCGGCCTCCTATGTTATCCTGTCCGATAACACCGTGGGATTCAGGATCGGAGACTATGATCAGGGAAGGGACCTGATCATCGATCCCGAGATCAAGTACAGTCTTTACCTCAGAGGGGTTGGATTTGCGAGTGCAAACGGGGTTGCAGCGGATGTCCAGGGGAATGCGTACGTAACCGGTGTAACCTTCCCTGAAGTTCTTGACCCGTACGGTTCCATCAGTGGAGGCACCGACGTGATCGTGGTAAAGATCAATCCTTCAGGAACCGTACCAGAATACGTCAATTATATCGGTGGAAAGGGGTATGATGCCGGAAACGCCATCGCTATCGACAAGAACGGGAATGCGTACATCACAGGGTCAACCGATTCAACAGATTTCCCGGCTGTTTATGCCATCCAGTCAGCGAATGCTGGCATGAATGATGCCTTTGTTGTAAAACTGGGTGCTGACGGAAGCTCGTTCATCTATTCCACGTATGTCGGGGGAACCGGGAACGATTACGGGTACGGCATTACCCTTGATTCCCAGAATAATGCCTTTATCACAGGAAGTACGGAGTCAAAGTCATTCCCGGTCAATCACGGATCCCAGAACACGGCACTGGCAGGAAACGCTGATGCTTTTATTGTGAAGGTCAACAGCCCCGGAACCCAATTTTCGTTTTCCGGTTACTATGGTGGTACCCTGAATGATATCGGCTATGGAATCGATGTTGACAACTCGGGCGATATCTACATCACCGGTGAAACTCTTTCAAATAATTTCCCGGTAAAGAATGCGTTCCAGTCGAAACTGGGCGGCTGGAGTGATGCATTCGTCACGAAGGTGGATGCAGCGGAAGACGCCATTGTCTATTCCACCTATCTGGGAGGAACCGCAAAGGATGCCGGACGTGCCATCGCCGTTGACAAAGATACTTATGCCCACCTGACAGGTCTGACAGAGTCCAATAATTTCCCGGTAAAGGATGCATTCTATCAGGCTCCCAGCTCCCGAATGCGCAGTTCGTTCTATACCCGTCTCGTTCCTTCGGGCAATGCACTCTCTTTGTCCACCTACCTGACCGGACCCGTTGCTGATGAGGGCAGAGGAATAGCAATCGATACCTTCGGCAATGTGTATATCGCCGGATTCACCAAAGATACCAACCTCGAGACAATAAATGCATTCCAGCCAAAATTCGGGGGACAATCTGACGCGTTTGTTGCCAAATTTGTCCCGGGACAGAAGACCCCGGAACTCCTCAGCTATCTCGGCGGAAATGGCAAGGACGAGGGATATGCGATTGCTGTCGACAATAACTGTGGAGTATACATCGTAGGACTCACAAGGTCGACCGATTTCCCGGCAAGCAATCCCTACCCATCTGCATTCCTGCCAAAGGAAGAGGGCGGATTTATCACAGCGCTGAAAGACGGGGACTGCTGTCCTTACCCGAAAGCTGCCTTCACGTTCTCCACCAATACCTGTGACTATAATGTAACGTTCACCGATACCTCAACCGATGCCACCAGCTGGTCATGGCAGTTCGGCGATGGAAACACTTCCAACGTCAAGAGCCCGGTCTATTCTTATGCAGCTGCCGGAACGTACAAGGTCAACCTGACTGTCCAGAATGTTTGTTTTGACGGGACACCACGGAACTCTACCATTTCAAAGGACGTTACTGTCACTCCAGTACCCCTCACGAATGCGGACTTCAATCTGACTCCATCATCCGGGGAAGCCCCGCTCACGGTCAACTTCACTGACAAATCCAGTAACGCCACGAGCTGGGCGTGGCAGTTCGGTGACGGGACCAACTCAACTCTTCGGAACACCAGTCATACCTACACGGCACCAGGTACCTATCAGGTGAACCTGTCCGTTGTTGGCCCGTGTAACAATGATACCGCCAATAAAACGGTAACGGTCTGGATCTGTCCACCCCCGATCGCCAACTTCACGTTCTCCACCAATACCTGTGACCTCAATGTTACGTTCGTTGACATCTCGACCAATAACCCCACCAGCTGGGCATGGCAGTTTGGTGATGGGACCAATTCAACTGTCCAGAGCCCGGTCCATACCTACTTAAGCGCTGGCACGTATGCCGTCAACCTGACGGTTGCAAAGACCTGTGATGACGGCTCGGTGAAGAACTCCACCATCTCAAGGGAAGTGGTTGTCGCACCGGTGCCGATAACGACCGCAGATTTCAGCCTGGATCCTGCCTCTGGTGAAGCACCCCTCAATGTGACCTTCACGGACACCTCGAAGAATGCTACGGCCTGGGCGTGGCAGTTCGGTGATGACACCACGTCAACCACCCGGAACACCAGCCATACCTACACCGAACCAGGCACCTACCTGGTGAACCTGACCGTTCAGGGTCTGTGCAACAATGATACCATCTCAA
>JAJRBU010000266.1 GCA_028679315.1 Methanoregulaceae archaeon | reverse complement strand
ATCGTGAGGAGGGCAAGCCTCAGTTTGTCGAGAGTGGAAAGCAGCGGATACCTGAGTATCTCGAGCGGAGTATTCAGCGGGTAAATGGTATCATGTGCATAATATCCTGAAGTACCTTTCCGCCACTCCAGCCTGTCACTGATGTTCAGGAGAGAGAAGAGTTCCAGGAGATTTCGATCGCCGGAAAAACAATGGTGATAGAATTGTTCTATCCAATATGTATCAATATGGTGGGAGGCAAGACATCCCCCAAGATGCCCTTTCTTTTCGTAGATATCAACCTCGTGCCGTTCTTTGAGCCGTAATGCGGCGGAAAGTCCGGCAAGCCCGCCCCCGATGATACATACCTTCATGGTCGGATTCTGCAGTATAGGTTTGAAAAGCGGGATAAAAAAGGCTCCGCATACGGATACGCCGTTTATAAGGCCTTTGGAGCCTGTTCGGTATAAGAAAGTTTTTGAACTTCTGAAAGTAACCTTATAAATAGAGAACTTCAGATTATCCTGAAAAAATCGGCCGGCTGGTGTTTTGGGTCCATGAGGATATTTTTCATTGGTTTTGGACAGGCGGGAGGCAAAATTGTCGATATGTTCATTGAACAGGACAAGAAGCTTGGCCGTAACAGTTTCCGGGCAGTTGCCGTCAATACAGCCAGGACCGACCTGATGGGGCTGAAACATATCGAATTGAGAGACCGGATCCTGATCGGACAGACGGTGGTCAAGGGACATGGTGTCGGCACGGACAATGCTGCAGGTGCACGTATCACGATGGATGAGGTGGACAGCGTCATCAGTGCCATCGATCGAAAGGGCACCCATGACGTTGATGCTTTTATGGTCGTCGCCGGTCTTGGGGGGGGGACGGGTTCAGGGGGAACTCCTGTCCTCGTCCGCCAGCTCAAGAAAATTTATCATGAACCCGTCTATGTGCTTGGCATCCTCCCTGCCCCGGAAGAAGGGAAACTCTATTCATTCAATGCAGCACGGAGTCTGACCACGCTCATCAAGGAAGCCGATAATACCTTCGTCTTTGACAACAGCGCATGGAAGAACGAGGGAGAGAGTATCAAGAGTGCATTTTCCCGCCTGAATGACGAGGTCGTGAGGAGATTTGGCGTACTCTTCAGAGCAGGCGAGATGGGGAGAGCCGGGGTCGGGGAGATGGTGGTCGATTCGAGCGAGATCATCAATACACTCCGCGGAGGTGGGATCAGCACGGTTGGATACGCTATTGCCACGGTCACCACGGACCGGTCAAAATCTCCCCTGTCAGGGATTATTGGCGGGATCAAGAGCACCCTGAAGAAACGCGAAGCGACGGAAGAAGTCCTCCTCGGGGAGGACAGGACAGCAAAGATCATCTCGCTCGTCAGGAGGGCAATGCTGGGCCGCCTGACGCTTCCCTGCGATTACTCGACTGCTGAACGTGCTCTCGTCCTCGTTGCAGGTCCTCCGGACGAACTCGACCGGAAAGGGATAGAGAAGGCCAAGAGCTGGGTGGAGGAGAACATCGCCGGGGTTGAAGTAAGGGGCGGAGATTACCCGGTAAACAGCAATTTTGTCGCGGCAGTAGTCCTCCTCTCAACGATCGGAAATGCGCCCCGTATCCGCGAGCTGACTGAGATAGCCAGGGAGACAAAAGAGGATGTTGTGCGGGCAGAGGAACGGAAACCTCTGACGATTGACGAGGATATTGAACCATTGTTCGAGTGAGGAGACATGAGCAGGCAGTTACAGGTTATCGGAGTTCTGATAGTACTCATCAGTTGCGTAGGTATCGCTTCGGCGACCATCTCGGTAGGGAATATTTCGATACAACCGAGTGGGGATCTGGTGTCAGGCCAGACCGGGACATCAGCATCATTCAATGTGAATTTTGGCGGTTCAGGGGGTTATACCTTCGATAGTGGGAATATCCTGAAGATGGATACCGAGCTTGCGAGCCCGACATGGACCTATAACATCATCCTCGACGGGGTTGAAAATCCCGCAAAGACCGAAGCCGGTCCGAATATCCAGTTGAGCGGCTGGGAACTCTCGTATCCTTCCGATCGCACGATATCCCTGAAAGTGAAGGTGGCAGGGACTGCACCTGTTGTTACGAATTCATCAGAAAAGACCGTGATGCGGGTTCGTGAGTTAGGCAGCAGCAATATGCTCGTTGGTACCGAAGTTGTGAAAAAGAAGATGGTCCTGAACCCGGCTGCGATCGGCGATACCATACAAGCGGAATCGGCACGGATGAGTATCCTTCGCCAGGACCTTGATCAGCTGGCTGGAAGCGGGATTGACCTGACCACAGCGGAAGCAAAATACAGCCAGGCTGTCGCGTATATCCAGAGTGCCCAGAAAGCGACCGATGTCACCCGCAAGCAGAGCGATCTCTCCGCTGCCAAGAAGCTGCTCGATGAGCTACAATCATCGGTTCTGGTGATGGAATCCCAGCATGCCATCTCGACTGCTGAAGGATCAATAGGGCAGACCGAGCAGTTGATCACCTACTTCAGGGAGAACAAGAGCATGGGTTCTGATTCACGGCTCATGCCGATTGTTGCCCGATGGGAGATCGCCGCGGATAAACTCTCTGACGCCAAAGATCTCCAGCAGGACGGCAAGTATGCAGAAGCGGTGGACAAGGCCACGGAGGCAGCTACCAAAGGTGATGAGGTGTTAAACGACGCCCTGGCTCTCAAGGAGAAGGTGGACTCCAACCTCTTCTCGGGAATGTTCTCAGGGGCATCGGGCGCCATTTCCAGCGTTCTCATCCCCCTCCTCGTCATTATCGTGATTGCAGTCATCGTTGTCGTGGCAATCCTCCTGTTCCGGAAGAGACGAAAATGGGATGAACTTGGGTAATCTCCGCGGGTATCATCCCTTTTTTCCGCATCTTTCCGGCTTTTCGCTCTCTGGTGAGGGTACGATTGTTGAACCAGATACATTGTGTGGGGGCTGTCTGCCCCCACATCCCCACCTGCGATGCACGCCGCCGCCCCAATAGGACGCCCCGGCGGTGGTTTAGTGACTGAATTGGTGTGCAGATACCACCCCTGATTTAAGTCTCCCCACACAAAACAGCGAGGAGGCTTCTTTCCTTTGCCCCCTGCAACGTCCGGGGATTTGTAACGATATCCGGTCACAGGCATACGGGCGGATATCCGGATTATCCGACGACGAGAAGGACAGGACATGACAGGCTTTTCCTGTCAGGGAAAGGAAGAGGACCATCCTTCAGATGGGTACGAGGTGGATAGTTTCACCGGCATTCACCGGACCGGCATGATACATTCAGGTGAAAGGAGGCTTTCGTCTTTCATCATACGCCCTCCCCAGATCCAGTGGGATACCATGATAAAACCTGGTACAGGATTCGTCCTCCCGGAAGGGGAAGGGGATCTTCTCCAAAGCGGGACGATTCAGTACTTCCTCTATCCGGTGCTCTTATGATAACTGGCCGGGCCAAACATCCGGACGGTAATATTCGCGAGTTTCTGATCCCAGCGGGTCCTGGTTTTATCGCCGGGTTTTTCTGGTGTCAGGGCAGAGGTCTGCTGAATCCGGGGGAATGACACATTGGCTTTTTCGTACAGCCCTGGTTTTGTGAAGACGTGGATGTTGATGCTCCCGAGTTTTCCATCCCGCTTCAGGTAATATTCAGGGATCCGGTGCTCGTTATCATAGATAGAGAACCAATACGAGAGTTTGTAGGCTGCCTTCTCGTATCCCTCGAGCGACGGGTAACTGCTCATGTCATGGGTGATCACCAGGTCGGGATCGATGCTGTAAATGGTCCCGTTATCCACGAGTTTTCCATAGAATCGCATTTTTTCCCATTTATCCCCCCGGTAATACCAGGGGAGCGGCCAGTAGTTCTCAGATGCGATCACCACGGTATCAGAAACATCGATGAGTTTCATCACGGTCCTCATATCTTCCGAGTTCTGTACCTGGACGATCGGTTCGTTGATATCCTCGGCAACGAGAGCGACATGCCAGGTCATCAGGATCAGAAAGAGACAGCCGGCAAGGGCGATGTACATCTTTTTTTCCGTCATCAGGTAGACAGAGACGAGGATCATCGGGAAGAGCTGGTGGATGATCAGCCAGGGGACTTTCTCGCCGATGTAGGCATAGGCAGCCAGTGAAACGACCATCCAGTAGAGAGAGAAGAGGAAAAAGAGCTCTTTTTTGTCCCAGGGAACCGCCGGCCGGGCCAAGGTCTCCCGAACGGGGGCATCCGGCTCCTCTTCACCGGCTGTATGACTTCTCTTCAGAGGAAACTTTCTCTTCAGAGAAGCGGCTATCCCTGGCAGAGGGTTGTGACGGATAACAAATTGTGCACTCCCATAGACTGCGAGAAGGATGATCGGGACTTCGTAGAGGAGGAAGAGGAGGATATAGAAGAACCAAGGCCCGCAGATCCGGCACATGCCATG
>JAJRBU010000087.1 GCA_028679315.1 Methanoregulaceae archaeon | reverse complement strand
AGTTCATCGTTCCTGAAGAACTCCCGGTCCGCATTGCTGTTGAACTCTGCCCCGTGCGTCCGGTAGGCAATGCCGAACGGAGCGAGGAGATAGCCCATCTGCTGGAAATTGAGGAAGATATCCATGGCGGTCTTGATCCCTCCGTCCTCGTGGCCGCAGACGAGGATCCCTGCCACTTTTCCCTCGGTAAGTCCGGGCTTCTGCAGGTGGTACAGGTTCTGCATGCAGGTCGTCCGGTCTAAAAAGATCTTTAACCGGGCCGACATGGTGTTCCAGTTGATAGGTGAGGCGACGATAACGGCTTTTGATGAAGCCAGCATTTGGTGGAATGCCGGCATATCATCGCCCTGGTTCCGGCACGGGTAATCGCAGGACTGTGCCCGGACGGCGTAGCAGCACCAGCAGTTGTCGATCCGGTATTCGCCCAGGTTGAATCGCCGGCAGGATACCCCCTTCTCCCTGAGCACTTCTTCTGCGACCTCTGTCATGACGCTGGTGTTCCCGTTCCGGTGGGTGCTGCCGTTGATGAGCAGGACATCGAATGGTGTTCCATCGTAGGTGAGCCGCACGAGTTCCCGATCGTGAATGAATTCGCCGGACGGGCTGTGGCAGTTGGGGCATCCCTTAGGCGGTTTCTCCCCGGTGAAAATAAATCCGCATACCGTGCATTTCCAGCGGGTCTCGTGGGTGGGTGGTTCTGGCATTGATACTCTTCTCCCAATCTTGAGAATGATATCCGTTGCAACGGTTCATGAACATGACGAAAGGGGAATGGTATTTTGGAGATGGAAAGGTTGTTAGTGATGAATGTATAGGGCAGCTGGGACTGACGATAAGGATAGATCTGAGGTAGGTTCAAGCATTATCCATTTTTATTCTCCCCTCTTTTTTCTTTAGGATGTAAATCCGTCCACCCGCATCTCCTGCAATGATTGCTTGCTCTTGTTCGCTGTAAGCACAGGCCCAAACCGGTGAATCACAACAAAACTCTGTAATAATTACCCCGTGATCTAGATCCCACACCTTAATTCTTGCATCCCATGAGCCAGAAACTGCTATCCGTCCATCCGATGTAACAACTATTACAGAGGGCATTATTGTTTGACCGGGTAATGTGCGGAGTTCCTGACCACCCCCCAAATCCCATACTCTCAGGGTATCGTCCTCTGATCCGGAAACAGCCAACCGTGCATCGGGTGTCATTGCAACAGCAGTGATTTGATGCTTATGACCTATGAGAGTATAGAGTTCCCTACCATTCTCCAAATCCCATACTTTTAGGGTTTGATCAGATGATCCGGAAATAGCCAACCGTGCATCGGGTGTTATTGCCACAGCGGTGATGTACCTCTTGTGACCTGTGAGGGTAAAAAGTTCTTGTCTTTTATCCAGGTCCCAAATCTTTAATGTCTTGTCCGATTCTGAAATAGCTCGCTTTCCATCGATAGTTATGCCAACGGAAGTTGGATTAACCGATTTATGGCCAGTCAGTGTAAGGATCTCACTCCTGCTCTGTACTTCCCATACCTTATATAATCTCGAAAATCCGGATATTGCCCTTTTCCCGTCGGGAGTCAATGCCATGAAATAATCACCAGCCATACCGGGAAAGTATCCGAGTTCTTTACCGTTCTTCAAGTCCCATATTTTTAAATCCTTTGATCCTGAGATGGCTTGATGTCCATCCAATGTAACAGTCACAATCTTAATAATATCCGAATGACCGGGATACGCAAGACCTTTTTCAGCCTTTATATCCCACAACTTGATTGTCATATCCGCTGATACGGTCACAACTCGATTTCCATCAGGAGTCACCCCCACAGCATAGATGCCAAAAGGTGCATGGCCTCCAAGAGTAGTTTGTTCTTTATTATTCAGTAAGTTCCAGAACTTTAGACTTCCAGCACGATCCCCTGAAACCACATTCGCCCCATCAGGTGCTACAGCGATCGCTGTGACAGCATAGTTATGGCCAGTGATCGTGCGGATTACT
Organism: Methanoregulaceae archaeon; assembly: GCA_028679315.1. GTDB lineage: Archaea > Halobacteriota > Methanomicrobia > Methanomicrobiales > Methanospirillaceae > UBA9949. The sequence goes on along the minus strand of JAJRBU010000087.1, from coordinate 5,808 downwards.
TGCCCATTATCAAGATCCCATATCTTCATAGTCTCATCATCTGAACCGGAAATTACTTGTTTTCCATCCGGAGTAACTGCTACTGCATTGACACTCCCAATGTGGCTAGTGAGTGTGCGGATTACTTGCCCACTATCAAGATCCCATATCTTCAGTGTCTTATCATCTGAGCCGGAAATTACTCGCTTTCCGTCAGGGGTAACTGCTACTGCATTGACACTCCCCATATGGCCAGTGAGCGTGCGGATTACTTGCCCACTATCAAGATCCCATATCTTTAGATCTTTATCGGCCGATCCGGAAACGATTCGTTTTCCATCCGGGGTAACTGCTACTGCATTGACACTCCCCATATGGCCCGAGAGAGTGCGAATTTCTTGACTACTATCAAGATCCCAAACTGTTAAGGAGAATTCCGATAAGAATCCCGAAATCACTTGCTTTCCGTCAGGAGTCACCGCTAGAGAAGAGACAACTTTGTCATAAGCTCTCTTTTTTTTAGGCGAAATGGTGATTAGCTCCAGGCCATTTTCCAAGTCCCAAACCTTTATTGTTCCATCATGGGATCCGGAGATAACCTGTCGTCCGTCCGGAGCCAATGCCAATGCAACGACATGATGACTATGCCCGGTGAACGTTCGAAGGAGAGGTCCTCCCGGCGGTGTAAGAGAGGGGGTAATCGGGCAAAGCCATGAATATTGGGTGAACTGGAGGATCTGATTACAGAGCTCCCTCACGACTGAAGAATCGATTCCCATCAGACGACCGTAGAGCTGGCTCGGCAAATGCTTGGGATCTTTTGCGAGTGCATGTACCGAAAGGTCGAGTGCCCCCTTAATGAGCCGTAATTCATTATTTTGGGGGTGGGTGTCGTAATCATCGATCAGATCCCACAGAAATCCGCTGCGGATCTTTCCCTCAATAAACTGGTAATTGGTGAGAAGGGCAACAAGTTTATCTTTCAATTCCGACTGTTTTAAAGGAGACGTGGTAAACTGAAGGGCTGCTGCAAGGTGATCCGGTGTATATTGAAGGGCATAGGTATCATTGCATGCACTCCAATCCTTTCCATACAGCGTAAGGAAGTATTCAGCGATTCTCCGGTGCGCTTCCGATGGAAATACCTGATATGTTTTGTCAGCGAGGAGGAATTCCCTGAATGAATGGTGATAGAGATGGAATGGTCCCTCTGGTTGTTGGCCGTGGATAAATTGGGAACATGCGGAAAGAATTTCTTCAACTTCTGATTCATCCAAACCACAGATATCTGCTATCTGGACTCTTCTCAGTCCTTCACCCTTCTCAACTGCAAGTACCCCGAGCACTTTTTTGAAGGAGTCTTTCCACACCCGTTTCAGATACTCCCGGTAGATGCCCTCGAGACCTTTTGGAAAGGGGATAGTCTCAATATCCTGCACTTGATCAGGCCGTTGCAGGAGATTATCAATCACATACTGGGTATAAAGAAAATTCCCCTCGCTTGCTTTCGCGATCCGTTCTGCAAGGAGCATGCTTTTTACACCTGCGAGGTTTGCCACACGTCCGAGGGCATACATTCTGACATCATCCACATCAGGGGGTGCGTCCCTGGTAATGTCAAGGGTTGGTTCTCCGAGGGATTGGAGTACCTGGGCATCCGGTCGGGAGATAAAGAGATATCGTACCTGGAGGGGAAGGTCACGACCATGCTCAAGGAGCAATACCAGCGTGGTTTCAGTCTGCATTAGGAGGGATTCATCAAGCCCGTCAACGATTATGAGTAGTTTTTCATGAAATCCAGAGTTATAAAGATGTTCAAGGGGTGTTCGAATCAGGTGCTGATAGGCTTCACGAGGAGATTTGATACCGATATTCAGGGTATCGATGCGAATCCCTACAATGTCTGAACCCTCTGCTATATCGACCTTGATATCTGTCTTGAGGTTCACTTCGGTCTTCTTTTCTCCGGGAACTGACGTTTCGGGGAGGGCCTGAAGGAATCCTGGAACCTGATTCACGAGGCTCTTGCATAAGGCAATAACGAAACTCCTTGCATCAATCGTTGCATCATCCTGCGCCTGACAAAAATGGAAATAGACCAGTTTCGTTTGTTTCAGATGTTCATATTTATCATCCGGAATATCTCCCCGACAATATTGAACCAATCGTGCAGATATCGCTGATTTCCCCGTCCCTGGCCCACCTGTGAGGAGAAAATGCTGTGGAGCGTCATTCCCAAGCCAGGTGTTGATTCGCTCAAAGACCCATTCCCTTCCGGTGAAATTCTTTGTTTTATCGAGGATGAATTGTGGGATGTCCATCCTTATACTCCTGATTTTCTCTCGCCACATCGTTTGTCTAACGCATCGATCCTGTCGAGAATCCTTTCTCTCGCCCCTTTTGAAAATCCAGGATCATTTTTTGCGAGCTGGAATGTCCTGTTCCAAGCCTCACATGCTTTCTGGCACCAATCATAGGCATGAACGTCGTCTACCCTCATCTTTGCCTCGTAAGCAATGGCCAGGTCATGATATGCCGCAGTATAGGTTGGCACGATCTCGATGGCGTGGGTGTATTGAGCAATTGCCTCATCCAGTTCGCCTAATGAGTGATATACATTCCCAAGACCATTGAGGGCTCCGGCGTTGTTAAGATCCACTGCAAGCACATCCAGGAAAATCGTGGCAGCTTCCTTGTAGTATGCAGTCGCCTCATTTTTCTTTTGTTGAGCTTCTGCTACCTGGGCCATGGTCTTTACATTATATCCTTGTTGAACGATCGATCCAAGATCATTCGTGTGTAACGCTGCTTCATGTGCCTCCTTGAGCAGCGCTGAAGCGGGTTTAAGGTTCCCTTTTTCGATCTCTTCCACTGCACGCATCTGTTGCAGCCATGCGATGGCATGATATGCATCCTTATTGTCTGGGTCAGACTGGATTGTTCTTCGCAGATAGCGGACTGCCTTTTCGTGATCTTTTGCCGAGGCAGCCAGCATTCCAAGCTTGTAGAGTGATGAAGGGGATATTGGTACTTCCTTTGTTTCTATTTCATTAATGACCGTATTGACAGTTCTCTGATCTTCCTCTGGGATTTCTGCCGTTCCGGATTTCAACGAATCAAGGGTAATTCCTAACCTGTTATTGATGGATTCAATCAATTTTTCAACCAAGACATCCTCTGTCTCCGGGGACAGCCTAACATGAGCGTCTTTTATCTGGGCTTCACCGATGTGGGCATCACCAACCGTCCCTATACTCACTCCTGTTACTTCTCCACTATGCAGGGTGTTGGCAGTGACATTGCTCGTAATATTGGTTGACGGTTTCTTCTCTCCGATAATTGATTCTCCACAGTTCGGACAAAATTTTGCCCCTTCGGGCACACTCTCAAAGTTGCAGTGGTGACACTTCATCGGAGATTAATTCCCTTTTTCTAATTGCCAATACAGTTTATCCTATCTTTTTTATTACAATCCCCCGAATCTTACTATCTGTAACGTCACCCATTTTCATTTTAAGATCGATATTGGGAAATTCACCTTCCAGGTCGATACCTGTCACTTCGCTTCTCACAACATTTTGTAATGTCATATCCACTTTTATCCGGTCTTTAATGACACTATCAAGATCTGCTGTAAGCGCAGGATCTTCCTCAAGGACTTTCCTGACCTCTTTTCTGAGTGACGCAACATTATCTCCATCTTCCGGTGCTTTTATAATGTCATCAACAGCTATCTGCCCTGCTGGTCTGTTGAGCAATCTGTCACCAATTTTCGACCAGATACTTTTTGCGGTATCCCAGGCTTCAGGACCAAAATCTATTCTCGCCTTTTCCGCTAATGAATCACCCATCGCCCCACCCAGCTTTATAAGGTAGGGTAATGCTTTTGGAAGAATACCTGCTGCTATCACCGCTAAGGATACTGGATCTAACATGTGGGAACATCCCTAGTTGTGATATATAAAATGTTCGTATAAAACCAGACCGAATCTGACTGGCTACCCTTTCCTCACTATGTCACAACAGGTTCTGGTCATGGACGAAATGATTTTAAATGATCATTCCTATGTATGATTGGCTGTCCCTGTGTAACGGTACCATTGAAAAAAGATGAAAATGTGCTCTATACTTCATCCAAATGTAGGTTCCAATCAAATGCAGGTTCATAATAAGGCGGGGCAGCCAGAATTTATCCGGCTATTCTTATAGAAGATCTCATGTTATCTCCGGCATGAGAACCAGATCCCGGGATTGCGGTCCTGAAGAATCCGGTCTCTGCTGTCCCACTCCCGGGGGACATTGTTCTTACCGGTCCCCATGCAATAAGACCTTTTCAACCCTAGGCTATCGAATGCTGGTTCGGGTCTTTTCCACTTCGTGATCCAAATAATGGATTGTCTCGCATAATCGATACTCTGCCGCTCATATTTTTCCGGGAAATGATCAGGAATAGAAAACCAACACCATTTTTTATCCTTTGCCCGATTGTGTAGTACCAGGGATACTTACGATCCCATATCCCGGATGGTGAGCTTCCGCTTTGGACCTCCAGAATGCTGAACCCGAAACAACGGATGAGGTGCCGGCCATCTGCCATACTCCCGCAACCCCGCTCTCCAGGACTGACAAGCAGATAGTGCTCTTCATCGCCGCACTTGTCGGGTTCCTCATCCCTTTTGACGGGTCGGCCGTCAATATTGCATTGCCCGTGATGGCGGCCGAGTTTCACCTCGATGCGATTACCCTCTCCTGGATAACGACCGCATACCTGCTTGCATCAGCCGTGTTCCTGGTGCCGTTTGGAAAGATTGCCGATATTTACGGGAGAAAGCGGGTCTTTCTGTACGGGATCGCCATTTTCACGGCTGCCTCGCTTCTCATGACGATGGTCCCCTCCCCGGAACTCCTGATCGCAATCCGGCTTATCCAGGGATTCGGCGGGGCCATGATCTTCGGGACTGCCCTTGCCATCCTCTCGTCCGTCTTCCCTCCCGGGGAACGGGGCAAAATGTTTGGGATCTACATCATGGCCGTCTACCTCGGTCTCACGATGGGTCCGTTTCTCGGCGGCATCCTGACCGGGTATCTCGGCTGGCGGAGCATCTTTCTCGTCAACGTTCCCCTTGGGGTTGCCGCCTGCCTCCTGATCCTCTGGAGGCTGAAGGGCGAATGGGCGGAATGTGTTGGTGAGCGGTTCGACCTGAAGGGATCGATCCTCTATGCATGCAGCCTCGTTGCAGTGATGCTCGGGCTCTCGACAGTCCCGGATCCTGCGGGATTTGTCCTTATTGGTGCCGGTATCGTGGTGGGATTGATCTTTGTTCTTTTCGAGCTGCGGGTCCCGGTCCCGGTGCTTGATCTTCGTCTTATCACGAAGAACCGGGTCTTTGCGTTCTCCAACCTGGCCGCCCTCATCAGTTACTGTGCCACCTATGCCGTGACCTTCCTTTTGAGCCTCGACCTCCAGCTCACCAGGGGGCTCTCCCCCCAGCAGGCGGGGATCGTCCTGATCGTGCTGCCGGCAGTGCAGGCACTCATCTCTCCGCTCGCCGGGAGACTCTCTGACCGGACTGACTCCCAGGTACTCGCATCGATCGGGATTGCATTGACCGCCGTTGGCATGTTCCCGCTGATCTTCATCTCTGAATCCACGCCGGTCTGGTACCTGATCGCCTGCCTGATCATCCTCGGGGCCGGATTCGGGCTCTTCTCGTCCCCGAACATCAACGCGATCATGAGCTCGGTAGAAAAGAAGTACCTGGGGGTTGCATCCGGGATAAACGGGACGATGCGACTTGTCGGCCAGATGCTCTCAATGGGGATCGTGAT
>JAJRBU010000254.1 GCA_028679315.1 Methanoregulaceae archaeon | reverse complement strand
ATGTAGATGATCACTGTGCCGCGATAGATGCCGTGATGGAGAAGGGCCTCGCCGGAGAGATCTACAATGTCGGCGCAGATAACGAACTGACCAACATCTCCCTCGTGAAATCGATCATACGGAGGGTATCCGCCCTTCATCCCGGCCGGGGGATCTCGGAGGACCTGATCACGCATGTTGAAGACCGGCCTGGTCACGACCGGAGGTACGCCATCGATTCCGCCAGGATCCGAAGGGATCTCTCCTGGCGGCCTGCCATCGGTTTTGAAGAGGGTCTCAGCCGGACGATCCAGTGGTATCTCGACCATCCTGACTGGGTCTCCTCCGTCCTGAACCGTGATTACCTGGCATATTACGAGATGAATTACGGAGCCAGAAAGAAAATCCGGTGAAGCAATGCTCCGTTGTGCTGTGTGTCGCGGGACCCTTGAGAGTACCGGTCCAGGGTATTCCTGCAGGTCCTGTAAGAGACTCTATCCGGAGGAGGAGGGGATTTTCCGGTTCAAGGGTGAGACTCCCGCGAAGGAATACCATTTTCCCGAGGGGGGGTTCGACGTCCTCTATCGATCCGAAGAGGGAAGTTTCTGGTTCCAGGTGAGGAATCGCATCATCGGTGCTCTTCTCAGCAGATACGTATCGAAGGATGCACGGCTTCTCGAGGTGGGGTGCGGCACCGGATTCGTGGCAGGGTACCTGAAACAGCAGGGATACCGGATCGAATGCGCCGATCTCTTCCTCGAGGGGTTGAACTACTGCCGGAAGCGGGGATCAGGGTACGCCTATTACCAGTATGACCTCTATGACCCGGTGTTCTCCGAGGAGTTCGATGTGGTCCTTGCCTGTGACGTGATAGAACATCTCGAGGATGATGCGAGGGTACTCGCAAACCTGAACCGGAGCCTGAAGAAGGGGGGAATCCTGCTGATCACGGTTCCTGCATGCCAGGGGATTTGGTCAGACATTGATGAGTATGCCGGTCACAAGAGGCGGTATTCACGGGATGAGATGAAGAAGAAACTTGAGGCGGCAGGGTTTAGAGTGCTGAGGTGCAGTTACTTTATGATGCTCCTCTTCCCTGCCATTGCCCTCTCCCGCATGAGGATGGGGAGGCGAGAGACGCCGGGAAATAGGCAACATGAGGAACTCGTGGAAAGGGCGAAGGGTGAACTCTCGTTACCCCCGACCCTGAACTCCTTTTTCGGAAGGATATTTGCCCTCGAAGTCCCCATCATCAGTCATATGGACCTTCCCATCGGGAGCAGCCTCGTGACGGTCGCATTGAAGGAGAGAGAACTATGAAGGGTGTCATCCTGGCAGGGGGCACGGGAACCCGGTTGTTCCCCCTGACGAAGGTTACGAACAAGCACCTCCTGCCCGTCGGGAAGGAACCGATGATCTTCAACCCGATCCGGCAGTTGATCTCTGCAGGAATCACCGATATCCTTGTGGTTACCGGGAAAGATCACATGGGAGAAATTGTCAGACTACTCGGGAGTGGGTCTGATTTCAACTGTAATTTTACGTTCAGGGTTCAGGAGAAAGCAGCGGGAATAGCCGATGCCCTTGCGCTTGGGAGAGGATTTGCGAATGGAGAAAAAATCGTCGTCATTCTCGGGGATAATATTCTCACCCATAGCATCAGGAAATACGTAGACATTTTCAAGGAACAACCTTCTGGGGCGAAGGTTTTACTGAAGCGCGTCGGGGATCCGGAACGGTTTGGTGTTGCAGCACTGGATGAGCACAATAAAATGATCATGCAGATCGAAGAGAAACCGGAAAATCCGAAAAGCGATTATGCAGTAATCGGTGTCTATATGTATGATCCCCAGGTGTTTGAGGTTATCAACAGTATCACCGCCGCAGCACGTGGAGAACTTGAGATTACCTCCGTTAACAACTGGTACGTGGAACATGGCACAATGACCTACGATATCGTTGAGGGGGACTGGATGGATGCGGGGACTTTTGAGTCGTTGATGGTAGCAAACCAGATGCTTTTTTCCATTGATAATACCATCAAGAAAGGCGACGGATAATGCAGATCCCCTTTAACCGCCCCTATCTTACGGGAAACGAACTCCGGTACCTGGAAGATGTAATTCGCTCGGTGAGGGAAGGGGGCCATCTCAGCGGCGACGGGAGATACACGCAGAAGGTCCAGGACTTTATCCAGTCGAGATTTGGGGCAAAGAAAGCCCTTCTTACCACGTCATGTACGAGTGCCCTAGAACTGGCCACCCGGCTTCTCAACCTGAAGCCCGGGGACGAGGTGATTGTACCTTCCTACACCTTTTCCTCCACAGTGAACCCCATAATAATGGCAGGTGGGCGACCTGTTTTTACTGAAATCCAGGAAGGCACCCTGAATATCGACCCTGAAGACATCAGGCGAAAGATCACCCCGAGAACAAGAGCAATCTTTCCCATGCATTATGCAGGTATCTCTTGTGCCATGGATGAGGTCATGGAGCTGGCACAGGAACACGATATCAAGGTCGTCGAGGATGCAGCACAGGCGGTGAATGCTAAGTACAAGAGAACATATCTGGGGACAATCGGGGATTTCGGATGCTACAGCTTCCATGAGACGAAGAATTATGTGTGTGGGGAAGGGGGGGCGCTTCTCATCAATACCGATGACCGGGCTATCATCGAACGAGCCGAAATTATCAGGGAAAAGGGGACGAACCGCAGCAAATTCCATCGCGGCGAGACGGATAAATATACCTGGGTCGACACCGGTTCAAGTTACCTCCCGAGCGATCTGCTGGCCGCATTTCTCTATGCCCAGCTTGAAAAACTGGACGAGATTCAGAAAAGCCGGATGAAGGTCTGGAATGCGTATTATTCTGCACTGAATCCTTTTGAGGCACCTGGGAAGATCCGGTTGCCGGTTGTTCCGGATTATGCGGACCATAATGCTCACCTGTTCTACATTCTTTTCAGAGATGAACGGACACGGGATTCGGTGATGAAGGGGTTGAAGGTACAAGGCATTCATGCAGTTTTCCATTATATTCCGTTACATTCGGCACCAGTGGGATTGGGACTGGGTTACCGGAAAGAGGATCTTCCCCTGACAGAAGAGATGAGTGGAAGATTGCTCAGGCTGCCGATGTATGCCGGGATGAGGGATGAGGAGAGAGATTACATCATTACAGCCCTGAGAGATCAATTCCGATCACTCTGAACAGTGAAAAAAAGCGCTTTGATGCGAAAGAGAGAAAAGCTCATGAAAAATACCAGTATCGACGAGAACTATTCGAAGTTTTATGGCACGAAGAAATACCTGAAGGTGTATCCCACCGAATTTGTTGTCCGTATCTTTCTCGCCACGTACCCAAAGCTCAGCTTTCAGAAACCTGAGCCTGGGGATTCCATTCTCGACATCGGTTTTGGCGATGGGCGCAACACCTCGTTTCTCTGTGACTTGGCCCTTGACGTCTCGGGAATAGAGATCTCCCCCGAGATTGTTGCGATGGCCAGGGACCGGCTGGAGAGACTGGGGCATTCCCCTGACCTCCGGGTCGGTCGTAACAGCAGCCTGCCGTACGAGGACGAACACTTTGATTATATCCTCGCATGTCATTCCTGTTACTACTGCGACGAAGGGGAGACCATCTCGGACAATCTTAAAGAGTATGCCCGGGTTCTCAAAACCGGTGGATTTTTAGTCGCGAGTGTGCCAGACAGCGAATCCTATATCTTTAACCAATCGACGAGACTCCCGGACGGGACATCGAGGATTGGGACTGATCCCTATGGCAATCGCGTCGGGTACCGGCTCCATGCCTTCCGGAACAAAGGTGAGATCGAGGACCGGTTTTCACACTTCTTCACCAACTTCTCCTTCGGTCGAGCCAGGAATGATTATTTTGGTATCGATGAGAGGGTCTTCTGGGTTGTATGCGAAAAACGATAATCATTATCGCTTATCCGCCTGAACCTGTTGTATAGAGGTATCAGGACATGTTTCCGGACGAGGTGCAGCTCTATGTGTGTCCAAGGACCGGAGAAAAATTAACCCTGAAAAAGGGAGCCCGCATCTCTGGAAAGGAAATTACCAGCGGAATGTTATCTGCCCCGGGTGGGCTGCAATATCCTGTTCGCGATGGCATTCCGGACTTCACCTATCCACAGGTCCTAGCTGAAAAGGACATTAAATCCCGTGCAGAATACGACGTTGCATCAAGAGATTACGACCATCTTCAAAAGGTAACATTTTCTATCCTGTGTCAGGATGAGAACGCCTTTCGGCAGGATATGGTACGGTTACTCAACCTCCGCAGAGATAGTGTCGTGCTGGAAACCGCTTCAGGAACCGGACTGAACGTGCCCTACATCATGGAGGAAATGAAGGGGAACGGCCGGATATTCCTCCAGGATATCTCACCGGGAATGCTCGAACACTGTAGGCCGGCATCATCCCGGAAAGGACGGGACCTGGTGAAACTTCACCGGTCAGTCGGGAATGCCGCATATTTACCGTTCCCTGATAAGTACTTCGATGCAGCCCTGAGCTTTGGCGGTATCGGCGTATTCGGAGAGAAGGAGAAGGCCATTTCGGAGATGTTCAGGGTGGTGAAGCCGGGTGGCCGGATCGTGTTTGGTGACGAGGGGGTCGCTCCCTGGCTGAGGTCCTCCCTCTATGGCAAGATCCTCATGGACAACAATCCTTACTACGCTGACGAGGTTCCCACCAGTCTGCTCCCCGTCGAGGCGCGTGACGTGACAGTCCGCTGGGTCATGGGAGGGGGATTTTATCTCGTGGATATGACCGTCGG
>JAJRBU010000086.1 GCA_028679315.1 Methanoregulaceae archaeon | reverse complement strand
GTGCTGCGAGTGTCGAAAGATGCGAGATTCTCCTGTTGAGGTAGCCAAGCCTGGTATGGCGCAGGTTTGCTAAACCTGTGTCCCCCTGGGACTCGAGGGTTCAAATCCCTCCCTCAGCGCTCCAAAGAATGCTCTAGTCAACGAGGGATTGGATGGCTCAGGAAGAAGATATCAAGTATTTCGTAAGGGTTAGCAATACCGATCTGGACGGGACGAAGCCCGTTCATATCGCACTTACCGGTATCAGGGGTGTGGGTATGCATACCGCCCAGATCATCGCCACGCTGGCGAAAGTTGATGAGAAGGAGACCATGGGCCGCCTCAAAGATGAGGATGTCGACCGGATTCGGGAAATTGCGGACACCTATTCCCAGCGCGTCCCCTCTTGGATGATGAACCGGCCGAAGGATGTCTATACCGGTGAGGCGAAACACCTGCTTGGGACCGATGTCAGTACGACACGGGATGAGGATATTAATCTCCTCCGAAAGATTCGATGTTACCGGGGAATCAGGCATGAAACTGGCCAGAAGGTTCGTGGACAGAGAACAAAGTCCACTGGCAGAACCGGGCTCACAGTCGGTGTGAAAAAGAAGAAGGAGTGAGGTGAGAGGATGGGATATCCAGGTAAGAATCATAAACAGTACCAGACCCCGAAACGCCCCTTCGAGAAATCCAGGATCGAGGAGGAGACCAAACTGGCAATCGAGTATGGGCTTCGAAATAAGCGGGAGGTCTGGAAAGCACAGAGTTACCTCAGGGGCTACCGAAAAGCCGCAAGGGATCTTCTGGCACTGATGTCAACCGGTACAGACCGTGTGGTATTTGAAGCAAAAAAGGATGAATTGATCGGTCATATGCAGCGGGTCGGGCTCCTCGGGCCGGATGCTGATATCGATAATGTCCTCTCACTCAAGGTGCAGCAAGGTCTCGAGCGGAGGCTCCAGACGCTGGTCTACCGCCAGGGACTTGCCCGGTCACCCAAGCAGGCCCGACAGCTCATCACCCATGGACACATTGCAATCGATGGGAGGCGCTGCAGCATACCGGGCTACCGTGTGACAAGGGCAGAGGAAAGCAAGATCTCCTACTATGGAAAGTCGCCACTTGCTGTCTCAGACCATGCCGAGAAGGCACGGATCACAAAACAGGGGAGATAATCGATGGCAGGTGAAAAGGAGAAGTGGGGAATTGCCCACATTTATGCATCATTCAATAACACCATCATCACTGTAACCGATCTTTCCGGAGCGGAAACTGTCACAAAGAGTAGTGGTGGCATGGTAGTAAAGCAGGACCGGAACGAGAGTTCCCCCTACGCAGCCATGCAGATGGCAACCAACGTTGCCCAGACTGCGATGGAAAAGGGAATCGTAGGGGTGCATGTCAAGGTACGTGCCCCTGGCCGGGGAAAACAGAGAAGCCCCGGGCCGGGTGCCCAGGCTGCCATCCGTGCTCTGGCACGGGCAGGTATGAGAATCGGGAGGATTGAGGATGTCACCCCTGTTCCCCATGATTCGATCCGTGGTAAGGGTGGCAGACGTGGAAGGAGAGTCTGATGGAGATCATATTTTCCAGGCTCGACGAGAATAACGCCCGCTTCCAGCTTGCAGGCTGCACTACCCCCTTTGCTAACTCTATTCGGAGAGCCATGATCGGGGAGGTCCCAACGCTTGCAATCGAGACTGTTAAAATTTATGATAACACAAGTGCTCTCTTTGACGAGATGCTCACCCACCGGCTTGGCCTCATCCCAATCCGTAGCAATGAAGACTGCCTGGTACCGCTGTCCCGGTGTACCTGTGGGGGAGAAGGCTGCCCCTCATGCAGCGTCATCCTCACCATGAGCGTTGAGGGCCCCGCCATGGTGTATTCCAGGGATCTCATCTCGCAGGATCCAAGGATTGTTCCTGCAGAACCGGATATTCCAATCGTGAAGCTCATCAAGGACCAGAAAGTCGTCCTTGAAGCACGTGCCGTGATGTCAGTCGGGAGGGAGCATGCGAAATGGCAGCCTACTACCGCCTGCGGGTACAAGCTCCACCCGGTTATTGAGGTCAGTGACCAGTGTGATGGCTGTGGGCTATGTGTCGAAGAGTGTCCACGGGGCATCCTTGAGGTCAGGAACAGGCGGGTTGCCGTGATTGAAGGGCAGCTCGAAGAATGTTCACTCTGCCAGCTCTGTGTGCGGGCATGCATGAACACCGGGATTGGTGACGAACCCGGGATACTGGTGACAACCGATGAGTCGCGATTCCTCTTTGTGGTTGAGGGTGACGGCTCTCTCCCTGTCCGGGAGATTATCGGGCAGGCACTGGAATATATCAAAACACAGTCCTCTGAACTTTCAGCGCAGATTGAAGAGATAACAGGAGATACCCGGGATGAATAAGATGAATTGCAGAAAGACAAATCCCCGCCTTACCTCACTTATCTCCCTCCTGAAGACCACTTCCAGGGAGAATGAGGTGAATATCTGGAGGGATATCGCAGATCGGCTCGAAGCTCCGAGTAAAAATTACGCCGAGGTTAACCTGAGCAAGATCAACAGGTATGCAGCAAACGGGGAGACGATAATTGTCCCCGGCAAGGTCCTCGGTACCGGGATCCTCGAGATGTCAGTGAGAGTAGCCGCCTTAAACTTCTCTGAATCCGCATCAACAAAGATCAGGCAGGCACAGGGTGAGTGCATGAGTATCGAGCAACTGATTTCTGCCAACCCCAAGGGGAGCAAAGTACGGATACTGAGGTGAGGAGATGGTGACAATAATCGATGGTGACGGACTGCTTCTCGGCCGGATGGCCAGCATGGTTGCCCGGCGGGCAATGAGTGGCGAGGAGATCGCTATTGTCAATGCCGAGAAAGCGGTGATATCCGGTAGCAGGGCACGGGTGCTTTCCAATTATGGCCAGAAGAGGACCCGGGGATCACGGGAGGGAGGTCCGTTTTTCCCGCGGAGACCGGATCATATTGTAAAACGGACAATCAGGGGAATGCTCCCGTATAAGAGAACCGTCGGAAGCGATGCTTTGAAGCGTGTCAGGGTTTATGTGGGAGTCCCAGTAGAGTTTGCTGGTAGTGAGCGTGAAGTCATTGAAGAAGCGCATATGAACAGACTGAACACACCAAAGTTTGTAACGGTAGGCGCAGTAAGTACGTTCCTGGGAGCGAAGTATTAACGAGGGTGAGAGCATGGCAAAAATTGTTAACACAAGTGGAAAAAGAAAGACTGCAATTGCCCGGGCAACGCTCAGGCCAGGAAATGGCGTCGTTCGGATCAACTCGGTCCCCCTCGACATTTATCCAAACGAAATGGTGCGGTTAAAGATAGCGGAACCTCTCCTCCTTATCCCAAATGCCATTGAAGGAATCGATGTTGCTATTGATGTTCATGGAGGGGGCATCATGGGGCAGGCAGAGGCGATACGGACGGCACTCGCACGGGGTATCCTGAAGTGGCACAATGATCCCCAGATCAAGGATGTCTATATTTCGTACGACCGTACCTTGCTCGTGAATGACTCACGGCAGAAAGAATCGAAGAAACCCCATGGCCGGGGTGCAAGGAAGAAATTCCAAAAGTCTTATCGTTAATATACCAAAACAAAGTAGGAGATCGGACCGTTATGATACCAGTGCGGTGTTTCACCTGTGGAAAAGTAATCTCAACGGCATATGAGGAGTTCAAACGGCGAAGGGAAGCTGGAGAGGATCCAAGACGGATCCTCGATGATCTCCACATGGAGCGATACTGCTGCCGCCGCATGTTACTGACCCATAAAGAGATAATCGATGATCTTAATCCGTATCAGTGAGGGGTCGTGGGGTAGCCTGGCCTATCCTATGGCGTTCGGGACGCTGTGACCTGAGTTCGAATCTCAGCGACCCCATTCAAACATCCATGGAAAATTTTGAGGTTATATGAAAGAGTCGTACACCCGATATGAGAGAGCCCGAATCATAGGAGCCCGTGCTCTACAAATATCGATGGGTGCTCCATTGCTTATCAGGACCACGAAGATCGATCCGCTGGAGATCGCTCTCGAGGAATTTGCACACGACGTTATTCCCATCACGGTAAAGAGGAAGTAGAAATTACATGACCATCATCTGCGAGATCCACTTAAGAAAGATACTGGACAGCAGAGGTAATCCCACCATCGAAGCTGACGTCTATGCCGAGACCGGATTCGGGAGGGCTGCTGCTCCGAGCGGTGCCAGTACCGGTTCTTACGAGGCAAAGGTGAAGGAACCGGAATCGGCAATAGAGTTCGCTGAGAAGAACCTTATCCCTTCACTTATAGGGCAGGATTCCCGGGACCAGGTCGCTATTGACGGTATCCTCCGCGAGGTTGACGGCACTGGCGACTTTTCGGTCCTTGGTGCGAATATCACTGTTGCAGTCTCTCTTGCAAACGCCAAGGCAGCTGCCTCTTCTCTTGGCCTTGAGCTATATGAATATCTGGGTGGGATATTTGTCCCCTCCCTTCCCCTTCCACTTGGAAATGTGATAGGGGGAGGTGCACATGCGGAAAATGCAACCGAGATTCAGGAGTTCCTCGTCGTTCCAACGGGGTCATCGGGACCAAAAGAAGCTGTGTTTGCCAATGCTGCTGTACACAAGGCCATAAAGAATATCCTGAAAGGCCGTGGGAGATCCTGCGGGAAAGGGGATGAGGGAGCCTGGGCTCCCACGATATCAGACTCTGATGCATTTGAGATTGTCAGCGAAGCTGCCGGCATTGTTTCCGATGAGCTTGATATCAGTGTCCGGCTTGGCCTGGATGTTGCTGCAAGCGAGCTTTGGCGGGATGACGGTTCATTCTACCGTTATCGTGAAAAGAACCGGACAACCGAGGAACAGGTCTCATATATCAGTGAGCTTGTGGATAGGTATGATCTCATCTACGTCGAAGATCCCATGCATGAGGAAGATTTCCCGGGATTTTCCGAACTGACTGCCCAGGTCGGTGACAGGTGCCTGATCTGTGGTGATGATCTCTTCGTCACCAGCGTCTCCCGGATCGCTGAAGGGATAGAACAGGGATCGGCGAACTGTGTGCTGATCAAACCCAATCAGGTGGGTACCCTCACTGACACGTTTGAGGCAGTCCACCTTGCGCATCGTAACGGGATGGATACCGTCATGAGTCACCGTTCTGGGGAGACGACTGACGCGACCATCGCCCATCTGGCAACCGCCTTCCAGAGCATTTTCTTAAAAACCGGTGTTGTTGGCGGCGAGAGGATAGCAAAATTGAATGAACTCATACGAATCGAGGAACAGATAGCATGACGGAAAACGAGATGGAAATTGAACTGAACGAGCCGCTTGTCCCGGTAGAGGAATATCTTGCAGCGGGAATTCATATTGGCACCCAGCAGAAAAGCAAGGATATGAAACGGTTTATCTACCGTGTCCGAGGTGATGGACTCTACATACTGGATATCAGGGAGACTGATGATCGAATAAAGACGGCTGCACGGTTCCTAAGCCAGTATGAAGCGCCAAAGATCCTTGTGGTTACCTCACGCCAGTATGGCCAGTACCCTGCCAGAAAGTTTGCCGAGACTATTGGAGGAATTGCAGCGACCGGCCGTTTCATCCCGGGCATGCTCACGAACCAGAACCTGAATGGGTATCTGGAACCGGAAGTGGTTGTGGTAACCGACCCGATCGGTGACTCTCAGGCAATCAAAGAAGCAGTCCAGTGCGGTATCCCAATCGTGGCATTGTGTGATACCAACAACATGACAAGTTACATCGACCTTGTTATTCCGACAAATAACAAGGGAAGGAAAGCCCTTTCCATGATCTATTATCTCCTCACCAGGGAGATACTCAGAATCCGTGGTATTACTTCGTCCCTGACATTAGAGGATTTCGAGACTGAATTATAAATATCAGTAGCAAGAGAGGGATATCCGATGAAGATTCGTGCCTGCGCTGTCGCAGGAATGTTTTATCCGAGGGATCCCCATCATCTCGAGCAGCTTCTGGAGAAGATGTTCCGCGGTAAGGATACTGATCTCAATGCAATGGGGGTCGTCTCCCCCCATGCCGGGTATCCTTACTCCGGGGAGGTCGCTGCCAGTGCATTCGGTACAGTGCCGGCAGGATTTTCAGGAACATTCATTGTAATCGGGCCCAGTCATCGAGGTTACCAGACTTGTGTCTCACAGATCCCCTGGGAAACCCCTCTGGGAATCATCGATACCGATACAGAACTCAGCTCTTCGATCGATCTCGAGGCTGATGAGATCTCGCACAAGGACGAACACTCGCTGGAGGTGCAGATGCCCTTCATAAAATACCGGTTTCCCCGGGCCAGGATCCTGCCGATCCTCATGGGAAACCAGGATTTCAAAGCGGCCGAAATCCTCGCTGGTAAGGTGCTTGATGCAATCCATAGAGTGAAGCGGGATGACATCAGACTGGTTGCATCAAGTGACTTTTCACATTATGTTCCGGTCACAACTGCCCGGGAGAATGATTGTTATGCAATCGACGCGCTTTCGAAATTGAACCTCCCTGAATTTTACAGGAGAATTGCTACAAGGAGGATCAGCGCCTGCGGGTATGGACCGATTGCAGCAGTCGTTCATATCTGCATGGAGCGAGGGGCCCGCACCGGCAGGCTTATCCGGTATGCCACGAGCGGGGATGTGACGGGTGACCCCGATGTTGTGGGATACGCAGCCATCGCGGTGATGTGAAGGTGGCCACGTGGAGTGCACCGGGCAAGGTCTTTCTGTTCGGCGAACACGCGGTGGTGTATGGAAAACCCGGGATTGCCATGGCGATCAAGCCCAGGGTCTTTGTAACGGTGCGAAAGAGCCGGATGGCCCATCATGCCAAGTCACCCTACATTGACAGCTGCTTTGACGAGATGGGGGTCAGGGGGAGTGTCTATGTCAACTCTCAGCTCCCGAGTTCATCAGGGCTTGGTTCATCGGCAGCGGTATCCGTTGCCACTCTCTCGGCAATAAACGATGAATTCGGGAAAAAATACAGGCCAGAGGAGATCGCGGATATGGCGTTTGCTATCGAGAAGAAGGTACAGAAGGGGCGTGCGAGCCCTACCGATACAACGGTATCGACCTTTGGCGGCCTTGTCTTCATCACCGGGACATCACGAAGGAGACTTCCCCCTCACCATTTCAATCTTGTTGTTGGGAATTCCCTGGTCCAGCACAATACAGCGAAGATGGTGGAACTCGTTGCTGAGATGAAAAAGACAAATCCCCGGATCTGTGAACCCGTTCTTGATGCAATTGGAGAGGTAACCCTTGCGGCCATGCACCATATGACCGATGCCCAGAAACTCGGGGATCTGATGAACATGAACCATGCACTTCTCGATGTCCTCGGAGTGGGGCATCCACAGATATCTCGTCTTGTGCTGGCAGCCCGTGCTGCAGGCGCTTACGGGGCAAAACTTACCGGAGCTGGCGGAGGTGGATGCATGATTGCCATCTGCCCAAAGCATCTGAAGAGTCGTGTGGCCGGGGCTATCGAATCGTGCGAAGCACGGGCGTTCTCTACGAGTATTGATACCGAAGGGGTAAGGAAGGAGAAGGATGCCTGAACCGGTTTTGCTGAAACTTGGGGGGAGTGTATTGACAGAAAAAGGGGGTCCTGGCAGAATCAGAAGGGAGAATCTTCACATGATCAGCCAGGAGATTGCGGTTCATTGCCATTTTCCGCTCCTGATCGTCCACGGTGCCGGCTCATGCGGGCATCCTGAAGCCCACCGCTTCCGGATCATGGAAGGCCTGACCGACCATAATCGGGAGGGGGTATATACTACCCACCAGGCCGTATCGAGGCTGAACAGCATTGTCGTTGAAGCCCTTCGGAACAAGGGTATCGAGGCGATCGGCCTCCACCCGCTGGATTCCTGCTATGCTGAAGATGGCCGTATCGTTTCAATGGAATACCGGCATATCAGGGAGATGCTCTCGAAGGGGATCGTCCCGGTCCTCCATGGAGACGTCGTGATGGACGGAAAGAAAGGAGCAACCGTTGTCTCCGGGGATCAGCTGGTATCATATCTTGGCCATGCACTCCGGTTCAAACGGATAGGGCTTGCCACTGATGTTCCGGGAGTGCTTGCCGGGAACAGGGTGATCCCGGTACTTACCCCTCAGACCCTTGACCAGGCGCAGATCGGATCCTCACGTCACACGGACGTTACTGGTGGGATGGAAGGGAAGATTCGGGAGTTGCTGGAACTGGCCCGTTCCGGTACTACTTCAGAGATCTTCCATGTTGAACAGACCGGGGCTTTTCTCGAAGGAAGGCCCCATGGGGGAACCGTAGTGAGAGGCGGATAAGCGTGGTGGAACAACAAAGGAGTACTTCAGGAAGGAAGCTTGACCATCTCCAGATCTGCCTTGAATGGGACATCGAGCGTGGTGATCCGGGTTTCTCAGATATCCGGCTCGTCCATAATGCTCTTCCCGAATGTGACCTCGATTTTATCGACACCCGGACCGAATTTTTGGGCCACACGTTCGAATCACCCTTGTTTATTGCCGGGATGACTGGTGGACATCCCGGGACAAAGGAAGTGAACCGTATCCTTGCCAGGGCTGCAGCAGAGCAGGGTATTGGCATGGGTGTTGGTTCCCAGCGTGCTGCCCTTGAGAATCCTTCTTTAGAGGATACCTTCTCGGTAGTTCGCGAAGAGGCCCCAAAGGCGTTTCTGGCCGCGAATCTAGGCGCAGTCCAGCTCAGGGACCATGGCATTGAGTGGGCGGAGCGGGCAGCATCGATGATCGATGCTGATGCGATAGCGGTCCATCTCAATTTTCTGCAAGAAGCAATCCAGCCTGAAGGTGACCATGATGCGAGAGGCTGCCTTGATGCGATTGCTGAACTATGCTCGGATTTCCGAATCCCTGTGATCGTGAAGGAGACGGGGAGCGGGATATCCGCCGGAACCGCCCTTCTCTGCTGGGAAGCCGGTGCGAACGCCATTGACATAGGCGGATGGGGTGGCACCTCATGGGCCGCGGTCGAAGGACTTCGCGCTCGTACGGATTCCGGAGAGGGAGGTATTGGGCATCCCTCCCTATCAGAAGTTTTCGAAGACTGGGGGATCCCTACCGTGATCAGCCTCATGGAGGTTGCCGGAACCGGAGGGCCCGTGATCGCGACAGGAGGATTAAGGGACGGTGTTGATATGGCTAAGGCGCTCACGCTAGGTGCTGACCTGTGTGGTATCGCGTTGCCGCTCCTGAAACCTGTGATGCAGGGCGAGAACGAATTGAAAAGAACCCTGACTGCATTTTGCGATGAACTGCGGGTCGCCATGTTCCTCTCAGGTGCAAGAGATACTGGAGAGCTCCGGCAGAAGTGGCCTTACATAACTGGCAGGACGCATCAGATGATGAAAAAAATAATTGGAGGAAAATAATGGATATTGAGATAATCGCCGTTGGCGGGTATGACGAGGTCGGGAGAAATATGACCGCCGTCCGCTGCGGTAAAGAGATTGTTATTTTGGATATGGGCCTTCGCCTGGACCAGGTAATGATCCACGAGGAAGCTGAGGTAGAGAACCTGCATTCGCTGGATCTTATACAGATGAAGGCAATTCCTGATGACACGATGATGAATACCGTCGAAGGCAGTGTAAAGGCAATCGTCTGCTCGCACGGCCACCTGGACCATATCGGGGCTGTCCCGAAACTAGCACACCGGTACAATGCCCCGATTATCGGGACCCCCTACACAATTGAACTGATCAGGCAGCAGATTGCCGGTGAACAGAAATTTGGGGTGAACAATAAGCTCTTTGCCCTGAAGCACGGGCAGAAGTATACCCTGTCCCAGCAACTCACTCTCGAGTTTGTCAGGATGCAGCACAGTATCATTGATACGGCCACCGTAGTCCTGCATACTCCGAAAGGGGCGATAGTATATGCCTGCGATTACAAGTTAGACCGGACTCCTGTTATCGGGGATGCTCCGGATTTCGCCCGTCTGAGACAGATCGGGAAGGAGGGAGTGCTTGCCCTCATAACGGAAAGTACGTACATTGATAACAGAGGCAGGGCACCGAGCGAACGTATCGCCCGGGATGTCGTCCGTGACACGATAACAAGTTACGAGGATGACAAGAACGCCATTATCGTCAGCACATTCTCATCGCACATCGCCCGGGTGAAGACAATCGCCGAGTGTGCTCATGAGATCGGCAGGAAACCGGTGCTGCTGGGTAGATCCATGGAGCGATACAGTTCTACTGCCGAGCAGATGAAACTCGTGGCATTCCCGGACACGATGAGTATGTTTGGGAACAGGCGCACGGTGGACCGGACTCTCAGGCGGATGGTCAAGATGGGTAAGGAAAAATTCCTCCCGATCATCACCGGTCACCAGGGGGAACCAGGATCAATCCTTACCAGGGTTGCTCTGGGGGACACACCATATAAGGTCGAAAAAGGTGACAAGGTAATTTTCTCAGCAAAGATCATCCCTAATCCGATGAATGTCGGCCAGAGGTACATGGTTGAGGCACATCTGAATATGGCAGGAGCACGGATCTTCCCCGATCTCCATGTCAGTGGCCATGCTTACCGCGAGGATCACTATGAATTTGTCCACATGCTGAATCCCCAGCACATCATCCCGGCACACGGGCATATCAGGATGACGTCCGGTTATGCTGAATTTGCCGAGGAGATGGGCTATACGCTCCATAATGATGTCCATATCATGTCGAATGGTATGCGAATAAAGCTGGTCTGATCAAGGAAGGATAATGACGATGGATCTGACGGAATATCTCGAGGACACTGCAAAACAGGTGGACAAACTCCTTTACCGCTATTTTGGCGAGACTTGCGGAGACCTTGGGGTGGCAAGTTCCCACCTGCTCCTTGCAGGAGGCAAACGACTGCGTCCGGTCATGCTCATCCTCTCAGCCGATGCAATACGAAAAGGAAGTTCAATTGACCTGATGCCTGCCGCCCTTGCTCTCGAGCTCACCCATAGTTTTACCCTCATCCATGATGACATCATGGACGGAGATGTGGTGCGCAGAGGGGTTCCCACAGTCCATACAAAATGGGATATGCCGACCGCAATACTGGCAGGAGATGTACTTTTTGCGAGCGCCTTTGAATTTATTGCAATGACCGATGCGCCTGACAAAGATAAGGTGAGAGCCATCTCGATGCTTGGCCGGACCTGTGTCCAGATCTGCGAAGGCCAGCACATGGATATGTCGTTTGAGACCAGGGACGATGTACTTGAGGGGGAGTATATGAAGATGGTGGAGAAGAAGACCGGGGTCCTCTATGCAGCATCAGCCGGTATCGGGGGAATCCTCGCTGGAGGAAATCCATCATACATCGATGCGCTGTATCACTTCGGGCTCGGTATAGGGATGGCATTCCAGATCCAGGATGATATTATTGACCTCGTAGCACCCCCAGAAGTGAGCGGAAAAGACCAGGCCTCGGATATCCGGGAAGGGAAAAAGACCCTGATCGCTATGAAGGCCCTGGAGAAAGGGTTTGACCTTTCGGAATTCCGCCGCGACATTTCACCTGCCGAGGTGAATGCCGTCATTCGGAAACTCGAGTCACTTGGTGTCCTTGAAGAGGTACGGGTGACAGCCCGTGACCTTATCAATAACGGAAAGAAACGTATCAGCATCCTGCCTGATTCCGAAGAGAAAAGACTCCTCTCGGACCTTGCCGATTATTTCCTTGCCCGGAGCTACTGAATATGGAAGACGACCTCCGGAATATCCTTTATATTTTTGCCCTCCAAAACGCAGTCAAACATTCAAGTCTCCCGAAACCGGGGACCGTTATCGGGATGGTGATGGGGAAGTACCCTGAGTTCCGGTCGAGAGCCCGGGAAGCTTCGGTTCTGATGGACGAGGTGCTGTCTCAGGTCGCCACCCTCTCTTCTGTGGAACGGGAGGACCAGCTTCGCATTCTGGCCCCTGATGTTGCTGATGATATTTCCCGGCCAAGGGTGCATATCAAAGAACTCCCCCGCCTTGAGAAAGCGGAACACGGTGTCGTGATGCGTTTTGCCCCGAATCCCAGCGGGCCACTGCACCTGGGTCATGCACGGGCTGCTGTCCTGAATGACGCGTACGTCAAGCGATATGGCGGGAAATACATCCTCCGTATTGAAGATACCGATCCCAAACGGATTGATTCTGAAGCATATCAAATGGTAATCGAGGATATCAGTTGGCTTGGGATAACGATCCATGAGGTCGTTTACCAGAGTGATCGTTTTGATCTGTATTACCGATATGGGAGAGAACTGATCGAGCGTGGGGGAGCCTATGTCTGCAGCTGTGAAAATGAACAGTTCAGGCAGCTGAAACAGAAGAAGACTGCATGCCCGTGCCGTCCCCTTTCTGTTGAGGAGAATCTTACGCTCTTTGACAAGATGCTTGCCGGGGAGTTCTACGAGGGTGAAGCATCTGTCAGGGTCAGGACCGACCTTGATCATCCTGATCCGGCAATGCGTGATTTTCCGGCTTTCCGCATCCTCCACCAGCCTCTTCATCCCAGGATCGATGCTGTTGTTTACCCCCTGATGAACTTCTCCGTTTCAATCGATGACCATCTCCTAGGGGTGACGCATGTGATCCGCGGCAAAGACCATATCGCAAACACAAGGAGACAACGATACATTTTCGATTATTTCGGATGGGACGTTCCGGTCTACCGTCACTATGGGAGGATGGGAATCGAGGGGGTCGTTCTCTCCACATCCCAGATGAGACAGGGAATCGTCTCCGGGGAATATGAGGGCTGGGATGATATCCGGCTTGGTACGCTCAGGGCGCTGTCCCGGCGGGGTATCTCCCCTGATGCGGTCCGGCAGGCTGTCATCGATATAGGTATCGGGGAGACTGACATTTCCTTTTCTTGGGATAATCTCTATGCCCAGAACAGAATGATTGTCGATCCAGTAGCAAACCGGTATTTCTTTGTCTCCCACCCGGTTGGATTGGAGATCAGGGATGCACCGCATCAGGTAGCCCATGCTCTCCTTCACCCTAATGAGCCGGTAAGAGGAAAGAGGATCCTTCCGTTCACGGGCACGGTCCTGCTCCCCCGGGAAGAGATTGAGAAAGAGCCGGCAGTAATCCGGTTAAAAGATCTCTTCAATGTAATTGTATCCCGTGAAGATGGGGAGTATGTGCTCACCTATGCGGGGGATCAACTTTCCGAGGCGCGTGATGTAAAAGCCCCTATTATCCAGTGGTTGCCGGCCGATTGCGCATTGCCCTGTGTGCTCCGTAAACAGGAGGGGGACGTGTTGGGGGTCTGCGAACCGGATGTGATGAGGGAAGCTGGATCCGTGGTCCAGTTTGAACGGGTGGGATTCGCCCGCATCGATGATACAGCGGGCGACCGTATCGTTGCATATTTCACCCACAGGTAAGGGTGCGATCCCTGCCTGCCTGCACCAGGCTACCAAAAATTCCGAACTATTCTTCCACTGCTGTTAATATGCTGCCTTTGAGAGAAAGGGACTAATATCTTTCCATTCCAGTATTCAGTACAGGTGGGGATTTCCGGATGGTGACAAGATTCAGGAGATACTGGCAGATAGCGGATATTCTCATCAAGTATCAGTTCGGTTCGATCGTCCAGAAACTCTTCCCCGGGACCTACAGGTTTCGCAGGTGCAGGGAATGTGATATCGATTCCGTCACCTCTGTATACCAACGGATGCGGTTGGCAATCGAGGAGCTTGGTCCTACCTATATGAAACTGGGCCAGATCCTTTCGACCAGAGGAGACCTGCTTCCTCCCGAGCTGATTGATGAGCTGAAGATCCTTCAGGACCATAGTGCCCCCCTGCCATTCAGCGATATCAGGCGTGTGATTGAAAGAGAATGTCCGGATTACCAGGAATGCTTTCTTGAGATCGAAGAGACCCCGCTGGCATCTGCATCCATTGCACAGGTCCACCGGGCGAAGCTAAAAGACGGGACCCCCGTCGTCCTGAAAGTACAACGTCCGGGCATAAAGGACGTTATCGAGACCGATATCCTTATTCTTGAGTCCTTTGCTCCCCGCGTAGAATATTATTACCCGCAATACGCTGTATACAACCTGAAGGGTATAGTAAGTGATTTTGCTTCACAGATCCGCCAGGAACTTGATTTTATTCATGATGGCAGAAATGCCGACCGCCTCCGGTTCAATATGCGGGACCAAAAAAAGATCAGAGTCCCTAAAATCTTCTGGGAGCAGAGCACGCGGCAGCTCCTTGTCATGGAATATATCGAGGGGGTACGGATCGACCATATCGACGAGATCCGGGCATTAGGGATTAATCCAAAGGAGATTGCCGATCGGGGATTTTATACCTACCTGAAGCAGATTTTCGAAGACGGGTTCTTTCACGGCGACCCCCACCCGGGTAATCTTCTTGTCTCAAAGGACGGGACAATCAACTTCCTTGACTTCGGGATTGTCGGGATTATCTATCCCGAACGGCGCTTCTATTTTACTCACCTCTTCACTGCGATAATCCAACTGGATCCCGAGCTGATGATTAAAGCCTTTGAGCACCTCGGGGTCTCCATCGATGAGCTCAAACGTGACCAGCTCAAGGAAGATATCTACCGGGCCATGCTGGATGCGGAGGGAGCATCGATCGGGCAATACAGTTTTGAGCAAATGACCCAGGGTCTTACCGATACCCTCAGGAAACACCATATCATGATGCCCCAGAATTTGATGCTCATGCTCAAGGTGATCATCATGGCGCTTGATATTGGCATCACGCTCGACCCGAAGTTTAATTTCTGGGAGAAGGCCGAGCCATACATCGGGAAGATATCAAAGCGGGAGAATTTTATCGATCAGTACCTATACCGTGCAGGCCACTCATTCGTCGAAACGGTTGACGGATTGCTCGAAATGCCCAGGGTCCTCAACAAAACCCTCCGGCAGTTCTCAACCGGGACCATTAGGATCGACCTCGTCGATACTGATATCCTACTCCTACAGCAATCACTTGACCGGACAGCTGACACGCTCCTTGTAGGGCTGATCATCGCAGGAGTGGTTGTCGGCTCCTCACTGGTCCTCTCTGGTGCCGATGTCAGTATACCTTCTTTCGTCTTTTATCTTGCTGCCCTGGCCTATGTCGTTGCGATTATTATCGGCCTTTATGCGCTCTACCATATACTGTTTGGCTTAAAGAAAAGAAGAGGGAAATTTTAAACCTTTCACTTTTTTCTTCCGAATCGCACCAGTAACTCCCTTGATCAGTCAGCGCTGGTCCCACTAGTGTCTCTGAAAAGGAACAGGACCTCCCTCTTTCGCCAGAAATCCGTGCCTATTACCCGTGGTAAAAAACGGACAATAATGATAGTCCCAGAATTTTTACAGGAATAAAATTCACTCGGGAGGAGCATCTTTGCGGAAATACAGCCTGCAGTGGCAGCTGCCGTCCTTCTCCACTTCTTCCTTGTGGTAGACGCAGGGGCAGATGATTGCTGCATCCTTCTCCTTGTCTCCTGACCTGAGCCTGCAGGGGCAATACTGCTCTCCATACTTTTGCCTGTTCCGGG
>JAJRBU010000011.1 GCA_028679315.1 Methanoregulaceae archaeon | reverse complement strand
GGGCTTCCAGGACATCGGCCGATCCACACGAGCTGGTTACGCTTCGGTTCCCGTGCTTGACTACGGGGACCCCGGCACCAGCAGCAACGAATGCTGCTGCCGTACTGATGTTGAAGGTCCTTGCTCCATCCCCTCCGGTCCCGCAGGTATCCACGAGCCTCCCGGAGACGTGGGGGTGGATGGTCAGGGCATGGCGGAGCAGCACCTGGACAAAACTCGCCATCTCTTCTGCCGTCTCCCCCTTCATATGAAGGGCCGTGATCATCGATGCGATCTGTGCCTCGCTGGCCTGCCCGGTTGCAATCATCTCCATGGCCGCAGCTGCCTGGTCTGGTCGCAGCTGCTCTCCGCCCGCAAGCCGGGCAAGAATTGCCTGCATCATTCCCCTCCGATCGGTTGTTCCAGGAAATTTTTCATCAGGAACCTTCCCGGAGCGGTCATGATGCTCTCTGGATGAAACTGGACCCCGGTGATCCCCAAATCAGGGTGTGCTACCGCCATAATACACCTGTCGTCGGAAGAGACGGCCTGGATCTCGAACCCTGGCGGAATAGAGCCGGGATCTGCCATCAGAGAATGGTAGCGGGTGGCTGAAAAGGGGGAAGGTATCCCGGAAAAGACTCCTTCACCGGTATGGATTATACTGCTGGTCTTCCCATGGACAGGGATTTGCATCCGGCATATCCTGCCCCCGAAGGTCTGGACGATAGTCTGGTGCCCAAGGCAGACCCCGAGGATTGGAACGCTCCCGGCATACTCCCGGATCACATCACGGCAGATTCCCGACTCATCGGGAGTCCCTGGTCCTGGTGAGAGGATGATCCGCTCCGGTTCCTTCTCCCGCACCTCCCGAAGGGGTGCATCGCAGGGGACCGGGATCGGCTCACTTCCCAGCTGACCGACGAGCTGGTAGAGGTTATACGTGAAGCTGTCATAGCAGTCGATGATAGCCACTCTCATGCTCCACCCCCGTTATTCCCGACTGCATTGACCATGGCCTTCGCTTTCTGCATGGTCTCCTCGAATTCCCGCTCTGGGACCGAGTCAGCCACGATCCCTGCCCCGGTTGAAAACTCGGCCTTGCCACCCTTCACCCGAACAGTCCTGATAGCGATGGCAAATTCGAGCAGGTCATTAAATCCACAGTACCCGACTGCACCGGCATACAACCCCCTCGGGGATGACTCGAGGTCCGCGATGATCTGCATCGCCCGGATCTTTGGGGCCCCGCTCACAGTTCCGGCCGGGAAACAGGAGGCCAGGGCATCAAACCGGTCTTTTCCCTCGGCAACAGTTCCACAGACCCGTGAGACGATATGCTGGACATGGGAGAATTTCTCAATCTCCATGAATTCCGGGACAGAGACTGAGCCGAATGTCGACACACGCCCGATATCGTTCCGGGCGAGATCGACCAGCATCAGGTGCTCTGCCCGCTCCTTCTCATCCGCAAGGAGCTCTCCGGCAAGGCGGTTGTCCTCTTCGTATTCCTTTCCCCGCGGCCTGGTGCCTGCGATAGGTACCGTCTGTACAACACCCCGCTGCACCTTGACGAGCATCTCGGGGCTTGACCCGACAATCGCCTCATCCCCGAAATTCAGGTAATAGAGGTAGGGTGAAGGATTGATGGAACGGATCCGGCCATAGATATCCAGGGGATCACCGGTGAAGGGAACGGTAATCTTCCGGGAAAGGACGACCTGGAAGATATCCCCCGCCATGATATGCTCTTTTGCCTTCACCACCATCCCCTGGTATCCCGTCCGATCTTCCTGCCCCGGGTCTGGCAATGTCCCCATCACCGGGCAGCAATCACGTGGGCTGTCTGGCACCGGTACTTTTTGGATCCTTTCCTCCAGGATCTCCAGTCGCTGGGTTGCCCTGCCCACCTCATCGTTGCCGTCACGGCCGTGAGGGAGGATGAGATCTTCAAAGAGGAGGCAGGACTCCTGCACATGGTCATACACAATTCCCTTCGTCGAGCACATGAACCGTGCAAGGGGGATATCACCCCTTCCTGCCTGGACATGGCCACCGGTAAGACCGGTCACCATGTCATAGCTGCAGTAGCCGACAAAGCCTCCCGTAAAGCTCCCATCATCCTTTCCCCTATATCGTAAGTAAGAGGACACTTCCCGGAGCTGGCTGACCGGATCGCTTCCTGAAAGGGAGGGGAAGAGTGGGATCCCGGTACTGTTCCCGGAAAGCGTGGGATATTCGCCGAGTGCGATAACAAAGTCAGGTTCCATCCCGATAATAGAACGAACGGCCCTTCTCGGGACTCCCTCCATTGACTCGAGGATATATCCCTGGTCGATATGCAGGGCACAGAAGAGAGTGTAGGGATCAACGTCGGGGAGGGGAATGGTCCGGGTTACGGGGATAACCTGCAGAAGAACGTCTTGTTCGGGCTGATTGCCATTGACCGCCGTCCGGAGGACGGCATCCCCCAGTCCAGCGGCATCACGTACCTGGTAGTCATGTACAAATTAGTACGTCAATGAATTTATTTATACTTTGTTGTAAAAATGAGATGCCACAACACCTGCATCCTTGCTGGCATCGGGTATGATTGCAGACAAGTTTCCTTGCACCTGGTGCGGCATACCCCGATCGACGCAAGACCATTCATGCTGGAGCGATCGATTTAACATGGTTTCCCGTGTTATTGATTGAAAAGAGACAAATGAGGCGAACCATGGCGAAAAAATCCAGGGCAACGGATACCAGACCGGCGAAGAACCGATCCATTCTCATCGGTGTTTTCGTCGTGGTAGGTATTCTGGCACTGGCCGGGACCTCCTCTTACCTCCTGACGGTGAACGATCACATGGAAGAGCCAACCTGGTCTCTCGATGAATCCGGCATCCTATCCTTCAGCCACCGGAACCCCCCGGACTTCAAGGTGACCCTGATCGAGGAGACCGCGAATTACACGCTGGAAAAGATCAGGTACCGCAGTTATGATACCATGGTGTACGGGCTGTTGCGAATCCCCAAAGAGGACAAAAAGCCACCGGTCGTGATCGTGCTCCCAGCTGCTACCATTACCAAGGAAGCCGATGCGCCGATGGCCGGTGCCCTTAGCTCCTTTGGCTTTGCTTCGCTCACGCTTGATGAAAGGGGCAACGGTGGCGAAACCCAGGGAATCTCACCGATGGACCTTACCGCCGGCTATGCTGCCTCCCGCAGCGGGAAGATGCCAGCCCAATACGCCCAGATCTATGATGTGCTGCTAGCCTACGACTACCTTCGGACCCGGCAAGATCTGGATGGCAGCAGAATCGCGGTACTGGGTGAGAGCATGGGAGGCCGTTTCTCGGTCATCGCTGCAGGGATCGAGCC
>JAJRBU010000210.1 GCA_028679315.1 Methanoregulaceae archaeon | reverse complement strand
CCGAGTCCCGGGTCTGTGTACCGGCTGCGGAACCTGCGTCGAATACTGCAAGGAAGAGGCGATTACAATAAAACGTGGGATTTCAGTCCTCGACTCTTCCAGGTGTGTCCAGTGCGGCACCTGTGAGCGGTCCTGCCCGTACAACCTCCTCAAATCATCGGGAGAGCATTACCTCGTCACAGTGGGAGGAAGGCGGGGACGGCATCCCAGGACAGGCAGGGAGCTCATCACGGTAAAAAGCCCCGGAGCTGTTCTCATGGTAGTGGAAAAAGTGGTAGCCTGGGTATACCGGAGAGCATGGAACGGGCGGCTGCTCTCGGACCAGATGGATGAGCTCCAGTTCGAAAAATTCAGAGATGAGATACGGGCACTTATACCGGAGGATGAGCAGATTGGGGAGACTACCCAAGAGATCAGCGCCGATAGCGGGACTTGAAGCCACAATCCCCGTCATCGTCACATTCCATGGCAGTACCGTCCCTGACCAGCGTATTGAACTGCATCGCTGCAGACATCAGGGCTTCATCATTCGACCCGCTCGATGAGAAGGATTTCATCACTGTCTCCTGGGGAGCCGGGTACAGCTTCTTGCCGATCCATACCCCTTTGCAGTGCATACAGAACGCGCAATTCCGGTGAACAGAGACCGGGCCCTCAGCACATTGGACGGTTGCACGATTTTTTTTCGCATCCCAGATAATTTCTAAAGTCTTCATGGATGGGCAGGAATTATCGTGTCCATAAGATAATATAATGTCGGTTTTTCCGTATTTTCTGAAATTTTCCTTATTTTCTGAAAAAATCGCCGGATTTCGCTCATCGAAACGATTAATAAGGATACGTTTCTAATGAATACTACTCGCATAAACAGGCTGTACTTCTGCAGTCTCGTTTTTATCGGAGGAACATTATGGCTGTTGAAAAGCCCCATCTGAATCTGGCGGTCATCGGACACATCGACCACGGCAAGTCAACCATGGTTGGCAGGCTCATGTTCGAGACCGGAGCTGTACCCCCGCATATTATTGAGGGCTACCGCAAAGAAGCTGAGAGCAAGGGTAAGGCAACCTTTGAGTTTGCCTGGGTGATGGACAACCTCAAGGAAGAGCGTGAGAGAGGTATCACGATCGATATCGCCCACAAGAGATTCGACACCCCGAAGTTCTATTTCACCGTGGTAGACTGCCCGGGACACCGGGACTTCGTCAAGAACATGATCACCGGTGCCTCACAGGCAGATGCCGCTGTCCTTGTCGTTGCAGCCCCTGACGGGGTCATGGAACAGACCAAGGAGCACGTGTTCCTTGCCAGGACGCTTGGTATCAACCAGCTCATCATCGCGATCAACAAGATCGATGCAGCCAAGTGTGATCAGAAACGCTTCGATGAAGTGAAAAAGGATCTCTCGGCACTCCTCCAGATGGTAGGGTACAAGCCTGCAGAGACACTCTTTATCCCCACCAGTGCCCTCCAGGGTATCAACATCGCAAAGAAAAGCCCCGAGACACCCTGGTATACCGGTCCCACGCTTCTTGAGGCGCTCGACACGCTCAAGGAACCCGAGAAACCGACCGACAAGCCACTCCGGCTCCCGATTCAGGATGTCTACAGCATCAGCGGTATCGGCACCGTGCCGGTAGGACGCGTCGAGACCGGGATCATGAAGAAGGGGATGAAGGTCTCTTTCATGCCAGCAAACAAGGAGGGTGAGATCAAGTCTATTGAGATGCACCACGAAGAGATTCCCCAGGCAGTGCCCGGTGACAACGTTGGTTTCAACGTCCGTGGCCTTGCCAAAGGGGATATCCGCCGTGGCGATGTCTGTGGACCGGTAGATGCACCCCCGACTGTCGCTGATGAATTCACCGCACAGATCGTCGTGCTCCAGCACCCCAGTGCCATCACCATCGGATACACCCCCGTGTTCCACTGCCATACCACCCAGACGGCATGCACCTTCGTCGAGTTGAAGAAGAAACTCGATCCCAGGACCGGCCAGACCAAGGAGGAGAATCCCACATTCATCAAAGCAGGCGATGCAGCCATTGTGCAGGTAAAGCCAACCAAGCCCATGGTCATCGAGAATGTGAAGGAACTTCCCCAGCTGGGCAGGTTTGCAATCAGGGATATGGGCAGCACCATCGCCGCCGGCATGTGCATTGCTATCCAGCCGAAGCAGATGAGATAACTCCGAGAACCCCTCAATATTTAACTGGTGAATACCATGCAGAAGGCCAGGATACGCCTCACAGGGACCGATTTCAAGAAGGTTGAGATGGTCTGCGACCGGATACGGGAGATCGCAGAGAGGACCGGTGTCAACATCGCCGGACCCATTCCACTCCCCACCAAACGCCTGGTGGTGCCCATACGGAAAAGCCCCGACGGGGAAGGGACCGCCACCTGGGACCGGTGGCAGATGCGGGTGCATAAACGGCTGATCGACATTGATGCCGATGAACGTGCACTTCGCCAGCTGATGCGTACCCAGGTCCCGAAAGATATCGGCATCGAGATCGTGCTCGAGAGCTGAGGAAGCGGATTGACCGCCGGAGTTCGCTCCCGGATCCGGGAATTGTGCTCCTTTCGAAACCTCTTTTTACTGATTTTTATCCTTGGAATTTTCCTCCGGTTCTTCGCCCTCGACCTGAAACTCTTCCATCACGACGAAGCAATCCATGCCTGGTTCTCTTACCGTCTGATGACAGAGGGGATCTATGCATATGAACCGATGTATCACGGCCCATTCCTCTACTATGTAACCGCCGGAATGTTCACGCTTTTCGGTGATGCCGATCTCGTCGCCCGGATCCTCCCTGCCCTCTTTGGTGTCGCGATCATCCCGCTCATCTACTGGATATACCGGCTGGGATACCTTGACCAGCGCCAGACCCTGATTGCAGCCCTGTTTATTGCCATATCTCCTTCAATGGTCTATTTTTCAAGGTTCCTCCGGCACGACATATTTCAGCTCTTCTTTACGGTCCTGATCCTTGCTGCACTCCTCGCGTATGCCGAGCAGGGAAAGATCCGTTACGCCCTGCTCGCAGGTCTTGCCATCGGAGGAGGGATGACACTCAAGGAGGATATGCCCATATTTCTCATTGTCGTGGCAACATTTGCGATCTACCTTTTGCTGACAAAAAAGATCAGACTTCCCCGGACCTGGCTCCGTGATTCGATTGCTGTCGTCGTGGTTGCCCTGGCCGTGATGGTCCTCTTCTATTCCTCGTTTGGGGCACATTTCGAGATTATCGAGACCGGGTGGATCGCTGCATACAAGCACTGGGCCTCCATGCATGGCATGTGCCGGATCTGCGGGCCTTGGTTCTTCTATATCCTCCTCTTCCTCCTCTACGAAGTCCCGATCATCCTTCTCGCAGTCTATGGGAGTGCACAGTTTGCTCTCCGTCACAATCCTCTGCCAGGGATAGCCGCTTCTCTGAAGAGAAAATTTCCTCTGAAGAGAAGTCATACAGCCGGTGAAGAGGAGCCGGATGCCCCCGTTCGGGAGACCCTGGCCCGGATGGCGGTTCCCTGGGATAAAAAAGAGCTCTTTTTCCTCTTCTCTCTCTACTGGATGGTCGTTTCACTGGCTGCCTATGCCTACATCGGCGAGAAAGTCCCCTGGCTGATCATCCACCAGCTCTTCCCG
>JAJRBU010000093.1 GCA_028679315.1 Methanoregulaceae archaeon | reverse complement strand
CCGCGACATTCCGGGCCAGCAAGGGAGATTCCCTTGGGAATGCCTTCCGGTATTACACCATACTGCTCGTGATCTGGGCTATCCTCGCCGCCATCGTCTGGTTGGTGATGGGATATCTGGCATTCCAGGATGCCATCATCCGTATCGGGAACATGGGGATTTTCGGCAGCCAGATTGCAGAAGCGCTTTCCAACTTCGGCGCATTTGTCTCAACCTTCCAGCTCTTTACCATATATGCGTTCTTCCTCCTGTCCCTCGTAGGGATATTCTTCTCTGCCTTCATCTGGCATGTCTTTGCCCTCCTTTTCGGGGCTAAAAAGGAATTCAAGCAGACCATCAAGACCACGATGTATGCTGCCACCCCCTTCTTCCTTCTCGGGTGGATCCCGTATATCGCAGTCATAGGAATCATCTGGTACCTGGTGCTCTTGATCATCGGACTCTCGGAGATGCAGGAGATGACAATGAGTGAAGCAGCCATGGCCATCGTGGTGCCCATCTTGCTCGTGCTTATCGGGGCGATCATATGGGGGGGTGTCATATACACCCTGACGACCGGGATTTTAGGAGTTTTCACCTGAAGAAAAAAATCCAAAAATTTTGACTTAGGCACGGTCCCCTCCGGGTTCAGTGACCCGGAAGGGATTACCCCTGTTTTCTTTGTCTGTACACGCTACTACCCGACTACGTGGTTTCCTGCAATACACACTCTTATTCAGTTTTGGGATCATTCCATGAAAGGAGAGGATCAACGCCAATGGTTTCATTGCTGGCTTCTGACCAACATCCGTTCTCGTTTCCACCTGTCAGCCTCTACAAAAACGGACTATCCGGAACTGATACCAGGATTGAGCCATTCGTTACAGGGAGACCAAGGTCGGTAGTATGATGCCATGACGATGTTGCGAAAAATGTGACGGTATCGTATCGCTCAACGCTAAAATCAGTCGGCAGACATTCTCTTATGGTATTTTTTATTCGGGCCGCTACTCAGCTCCTCGGCAATAATCCTGATCGAACACTCATCTTCGAAAAACCATGCACAATCCTTACCGCTGCAAAGGATTTCAATGACCATCCCCTCGTCATTGACCACTGTTCCGAATTTTATCGGGCAGCATTTCTGTGATGACATACCGAACACATAGGTTTCATGGTAATGAATCTTTTCCCTGATTATTCAAGGAGGGATTCCGGGTGAGTATCACTGCCATACGGCAACATTCCAGAGGGCTATCCCGGTTCAGATGAACAGTTACCAGGATAGGCGTGAGAATTCGAGAGGAATCAAAGGCATAACCCATTCCCCCCATTTCATCCAAATGATAGGAGAACTGGATAGGGGGTTCGTATTCGCCCTTCAGAGACTACCAAGCGGGATATCTCATTCATGGGACTGAGTAGAGATTTCGGAACGTCTGTTTCCCGTTGCTGATTCTCCCGGAAAAAAATCAGTTACCTCTTTGTAGCACTACGTGAACTCTTTTCAATATCGCCGATCCAGCGGGCGACTGCCCGAATCACCGTTACGGTATTTTCCGTATGATAGGATTTCGTGCCCTGGGTAAAAATTCCGTCATTTTTCTCCGATATCGCTTCTCGAATACACCATACTCCGAACGTATCAACAAGAATGGCGAGACCATTGCTGAATCCCTGACAATTAATAAATAATTCACCGGATTCATAATCAATATCAATGTTCAAATCGAGATCTTCTCTTTTCACCATATCCTTCAGGTACGCGGAGAGGTCATGCGTTGTCAGGATTTTTTCAACATCTTCTGGACGTAACATTTTCAATCATCTCTTGTCTTGTAACCACTAGATCTGATATTCCTGATGATAATTCCCCCATGCTTCCAGACCCCGAAGAGCCCGGTAATGATTTCCCTTACTCCTTGCAGGCTGAGGGTGCCCGGGGTATCACCGATTGGTCCCGGTCTTCGTCATCTTCTTTGAGGACTTGATGGGGGAAGGGGGATTCGTATGGCGCGGTAGTTCATCCTCATGGGGATGGGAATGAGCGTTGTGCCGGGGAGGAAGATCCGGCTGCTTATGAGGGTGATGCTGGGCCTGGGGATGAGGATGGTCCATAGGATGATGCTGGTCCATTTGACGGTGCCGGTCTTTATCAGGGCTGTCCTCGGACCCGGGCTTGGGGGACTTGGGATAATCAGGCTGGCGATCGGGTCTGTGTCGTGGCGACATAGCCAATACTCTTGTTCCCTCCTATTAAAACAATCCATATGCAAAGCGGGAAGATCCGATCGTGTGAGTAAATTATCGGGGATTGTAATGAATCGTTCAAAAAGAGATAGTCATTTATTGGTTGAGGCGGTTTCTTCGTAACCAGTCCGTTTGTGGCTTCGGGTATCGGTAAATGATATCACACTTTGCATCCTGGAAACTCCAGGGAGTAATGATCAAGGTATCGCCTTCCCGTATCCAGACCCGTTTCTTCATCTTTCCTTTGATTCTGCCCAGGCGGGTGATCCCGTCAGCATTGACGTGAAGAAAACAATCGAGGGAAAGGAGATTACCATGGATGTCTGATAATAGCGAGGTGGCAGGGAGAGGCACCGACACTCTCCCGGGAGGGACCAGCCACTCTGTTCCGATGAAAGCTCATGGCCTGGTGTATGGAGTATTAGCTTTTGTCTTCCGGGGGACCCTGACTCTGTGCTCACCCTTGAGACCAAGGGTGTCCCGAAAGCCACGGCTCAACTCGGGAGGCTCCTATTCGTATTGGAGCAGCAACGGAGCAGTGCCCTGAAGGATTTTCTGATAAGAAAGATGGTCCCCACTGCAACACACATGAGGACTCCTCAATTGCTCCGGTGGGTATGGTAGATCGCTGAATCAGGACAGTGTCGGAGTTTACCTGAAAAATTAAATGATGGAAAAGACCCACGAGAGGAGAGCTAAGACGATGAAAATAATTATCAGCCATTTTCCGATCGTCCAGGCGATCCTCCCGGCAAATCCGAGCAGCATCAGGATAATCGCGATGACGATGAAAATAATTCCAAGGGTAAGAAGCGAGATTGCCATACCTGTAGGGTTGTATCAGGGACTTATATTAACATGACCTGAGAGGGCGGGCGGCAGATGGCGATCATTCCAGGCTCATTTAGATGTTCTTTCAAATTTTATCCAGAAAATCACCTTTAAAATAGCAAAAGATCGATGGTCCTGATAAAACATCCTGGGAACCTGGTGAACCCCTGGTTTTATAAAAAAAGGGCGAGAAATATAGGTTTAGGCCAGATTACCGGTTTATACCGGACTCGTACGTCATGGTCTGATCGTACTTGTAGATTATTCCGCTGACGGATGACTGCTGTGAAAATGCAAGGTCCGAGGATTTTTCAGTGGAAGTACCTCTCCCCTGCTCAAGGTGTCCGTCCATAAATGCGCCTGCAGATCCTATGGCAGGTTCGTTGTCCAGGCCATGCACACGGATACCATAATTCAGGGCGACGGGTGCAGCACCGGGATAAGCGGTAACGGTCCTCGACTGGGCCTGGGTCGTGACCGATCCCTTGACAAGGTCAAATGAACTCCCGGCATTGACCGTATTATGAAATGCGGGCCACGAAGAAGTCGGCATTCCCATCGTGTCAATCCCAATATTTTCGTTGGAAATTGCATTCCCGGTCCCATTCCCATCACCAGTTCCGTCGAATGTGAACATCTTGGTCGAATCGACGTTATACTGGCCCTGGTACATGTTCTTGGTATCAACACCGAAAGACTTGGTATAGCTGGACGTTCCGCCCGCTGCCTGGGTATTCTCTCCATATACGGTGGTTGACTGGCGCTCACCCGGTACCAGCACGCCATCAATCGCATCTGAGGAGATGGTCCATTCAAACGAGCTGGTTTCTGACATGGAACCTGTGGTGGTGGTTGCCGCCATGGCAAATCCTGTCGTTGAAACCAGCACCATCGCAATTGCGATGGCCATAGTTAGAACACTGATGTTTTTCATGATCGAAGTTCCTGTGCCAAAAATCAGACACTTACCTATGGTGAGTTTCATGAGGTGATAAATTCGATTGTATGGGCAATGGGGAGGTCTGCGGAGACAATACAAGTCAGATAAACACTTATATACGTGGTAATCCTATTGGCTAATTAGTAGAATAAAGGTGAATTATGGCAGATTTGATCGGGTTGGCGGTATTATTTCTCATTTTAGCGCTTGTAGCGTTTGTATTGGGTGCAAAGGGGATTGCAGGCTTCTCTATGACCATCGCAAAGTGGCTCGTAATAATCTTTATTATACTCGCCATTATCGCCTTCATATTGTAGCGGCACCCGCATTCCTTTTTTAAATGGTTTCATTTTGGAAGCCTTTATCAGTTTGAACAATATCTCATAACTGTATAGAGACGAACAATGGCAATTGACGTGAACTGGGGCGCTATCGGGCTGTTCTCCGTAATCGCATTTCTAATTGGTTGGTTTATCTTCGGACTCCTGGGCGCCGTTATCCTCGCTATCATCGTGATGGTGCTGATGGGAATCATCAAATTCCGTTGAGAATTTAATTGTTCATTATACCCAACTACCAACTTTTTCCTGCTGTGTAACCCTGAATGAAAATGTTAAGCCGGGTGTTGATTTCTCCTTCCTTGATGTGCTGAATTTGCGAGGGTATCAGGGCTTGGTCCCGGTCTTCATCGTTTTCTTTTCGGACTTGATGGGGGAAGACGGATTTGAATGGTGGGGCAGCTCATCCTCATGGGGTGGGCAGGGGCTGATGTGGTGCCTGACGATGAGGATGGTCCATAGGATGAGGATGGTCCATAGGATGATGCCGGTCCTTATCAGGGCTGTCCTCGGATCCGGGCTCGGGGGACTTGGGATAATCAGGCTGACGATGGGGTCTGTGTCGTTGCGACATAGTCAATACTCTTGTTCCCTCCTATTATACCAATTCAAAATCGTAGAGGAAGAATTGGTTGATGGATTACATCCTCGGACACCTTCACATCTTGATGGTGCTATCCATTATACTCTATATAGTGAGAGCGAGACTCATTGATGCTTGATGGGGTGAAACCAGGATGGTCAATACAGAGACATTCCTCTGCCAGATTTGCAGGAGTCAAAAAAAATATGATGAAATCGTGCCTGCGCAATCGGTTCCGGAGCCGATCGCCGAGCTGATCAGGAAAGAATATCCCGGATGGTCATCCGACAATTACATCT
>JAJRBU010000064.1 GCA_028679315.1 Methanoregulaceae archaeon | reverse complement strand
ATTCGAGCGGACCACCAGCCGATCAGTTTGCGTTCGTCCTGATAGCCAAGCATGGCATCCATAGTGTTTGCCGCCCGGAATACCGCTGCTCCCGGAAGTCCAAAGAGTCCAAAGTAGAATATGGGAGATACGATACTGTCCACGAGGTTCTCAGCCATTGATTCATATGCAGCCGACCTTACCTGCTCGCTGGTGAGGGTCGTGGTGTCCCGGCTCACCATGAACGAAGCTGTTTTCTGCCCTTCGCTGACATCCCTGGCAAGTGCTTCATTGACTGCAGCAACATGCTCCTCAAGCGATCTCCAGGCAAGGCAGCATTTGAGAAGAAGAGGCCCGGCAAGCAGGAGGAGATACCAGGGGAGGAGCCATGACGCAAGGAGAAACGGAAGGGCAAACAGGAGGACGGTCACCAGCCACATCACGACTCCTGCCGATCTCTGGAATCGGTCCGGCCAGATGGAAGGTCGTCCCCACCATCCGATAAATGACCCGATAAAGGCCACAGGGTGATACCTGCTTACAGGATCCCCGATCAGCCTGTCAGTAAGAAGGGAAAGGGGAAGGATAACTGCATTTGGGATCAGCATGTATTACCTCGGAATAAGTTTCCATGGTCTGTTCGCTTTGATTTCTGTCTGTAAATTCTGGAATTTTTTTAGTTGTACGATCATTGCCTCGTCATGGGACTGAACCTGCCATCTTCCCGAATACAGGGAAACCTTCGCGGGATTATATCTGATAAAGAGTATCGGGAGGCATCTATTTGCATATTATGAAATGCCTGAAATAATGAGGGATGTCCTGAATAATTATTGGGCAGGGGTTCGGGGAAGGAGGTCAGGTATGCCATCCTCAATCGGGTAATCGACCCGGCACGAAGGACAC
Organism: Methanoregulaceae archaeon; assembly: GCA_028679315.1. GTDB lineage: Archaea > Halobacteriota > Methanomicrobia > Methanomicrobiales > Methanospirillaceae > UBA9949. The sequence continues at coordinate 5,228 of JAJRBU010000064.1, read as the reverse complement.
TGGAGAGTACCATTTATGATCTCCTTCTCATCCTCAACTTCAACGGTAAGCACGAGGTCTCCCTTGCACACTGGGCAACAGAGAATGGGAAGGAGCGTCCGCTTCATAGTTCGCCCCTTATATCAATGATATGGGCAACATCCGGCCCGGTAGAGATGAGGGTAACAGGAGCACTAATATCCTCTTCGGCTTTTTCAATAAATTCAAGGGCTTTGCCACTGAGCTTATCATAATCCCTAATGCCATAACAGAGTGGATCAACCCTGTCAATTCCGGTAATTGCTGCCTGGGTACATCCATTGATCATTGCAGAATACCGGGCCATTTCACCGTCCCACTCTCCGATACGCCGCTGACGATGGGTGACGGTGCCAAACTCCTGGATGCCAAGGCGATCAGAGACCTCGCGGGTCATTTCTGTCGAGAACGGGCCTTCACCCACACGAGTCGGATATGCCTTGAATACCACGATCACATCATCAATCCTTGTCGGCCCGACACCGTTGTCTGCTGCGATCTGGGATGCCGAGGTATCTTTGCTTGTGACAAAGGGATACGTTCCGTAATAGAGCGAGATGCCAAACCCCTGCGTCCCTTCGAGTAACACACTCTCTCCCATATCAAGCGCTGCATTGATCTCAGCAGGAGCATCGATGAGGAATGGTGCGAGCTCAGGAAAATCTTTTGCCTGACGGGCGACACGCATGACCCGGTCGGCATTTGCAGGACCGCAGCCACTCCCGGTGCTCCCGATCTTTTTGGCCAGGTGCTCACTCGAACGGTCCCTCTCTATGTGCTGTTCCTCAATAACAGCACACCGGTAATCAACAAAGGTGCGGTCCCTAACCTTGAGGAGTTCCACTTCGTGCATGAGAACCCGCGGATCAACGAGCACCCCAGTTCCGATAAAAAGGCGCGCATCCGGATACACAAAGCCGGAGGGAACCATCCGTACTCCATACTCCTTATCCCCCATCGTGACGGTATGACCTGCGTTCGGCCCAACCCCACCCCTGGAGATGATGGTGGGGTGATCCTCGTAAGCAACATGGGCAACAACCTTTCCTTTCCCCTCGTCCCCGAAAAATCCGCCGACGATAATTGTACAACTCATTGTCCAACCATCTAGTATAGGGAGGCCACTGGCATAAAACTATTACTCCCCGCCGAAAACGGAATCACGGGTCTCGCATCTTTCCAACAATCCATTCGAGCGTTGTATTCATTTTTAGAGATTTCCTGAAAAAGACAGGATCCTGTTTTGCTTTACAGAATTGTCTCCTTTCCCTTAGAAATCCGGAGGATACCAGATGGAGTCGCTCTGAAAAAAATGGGAGATCTATTTCAGTGAGAGTTGGTGGCTATAAAATGTGCCATGCGTTTGATAGCTTCTGCGAGATCCTTTCGTGATACCGCATATGCGCACCTAAGATGGTTCTTCCCACCCTGCCCGAGAACACTCCCTGGGACGACAGCGACATGTTCATCTTTGAGCAGCCGTTCAGCAAATTCCAAATCTGAGAGGCCCGTGTTATCAACGGACGGGAAGGCATAGAAGGCTCCTTCGGGAAGATGGCATGGAAGCCCGATCCGGTTCAGCCCTTCCACAAACAGATTTCTTCGCACCCTGTACTCTTGCACCATCCGGTCCTTCTCTTCTTCACCACGGCGGAGACCTTCCAGTGCTGCTACCTGTCCCATTGCGGGGGCACAGAGCATGACATATTGGTGGATCTTGAGCGCTGCATCACAGAGCTCTCTTGGTGCACAGAGATACCCGATCCTCCATCCGGTCATGGCATACGCTTTCGAAAATCCATTGAGAAGAATAGTCCTTTCCTGCATTCCTTCAATGGCAGCGGCCGATGCATGTGTACCTGTGTAGGTCAACTCTGAATAGACCTCATCGCTGATAAGGAGCAGGTCATGGTCGATGACAACATCTGAAATTGCCATGAGATCTTCGCGTCTCATGACAGCGCCTGTCGGATTGTTTGGGAAGTTGATGATTATCGCTTTGGTCTTCGGAGAGATTGCCTCCATAAGACAATCGGCCCTGAGTTTGAAGTGATCTTTTTCCAGGCATTCAACCGGTATGGGTATCCCTCCGGCAAGCGTGACGCAGGGGGAGTACGAGACATAGCTCGGTTCTGCGACAATAAGCTCATCTCCTGGATCTGTCACTGCCCTGATGGCGATATCGAGCCCTTCTGATACCCCGGTTGTGATTATCATCTCGGTGTCGGGATTGTAATTGACTCCGTAGTGACTGGACAGCCAATGTGAAACCGCTTCCCTTAACGGCTGGATTCCGCGGTTTGGAGTATATGAAGTCCCCCCTTGTTCGATTGAATAGATACTTGCCTCGCAGAGGTTCCATGGGGTGCAGAAATCCGGTTCCCCTACCCCAAGCGAGATCACCTCTTCCATGGTAAGGGCCAGATCGAAGAATTTACGGATCCCGGATGGCGGTATCACTCTGGCCCGCCGGGATACAAAGTCCCGCATACACTTCCCTCACAGTGAGTAGGGCAAGCGTTCCCCTGGCTCTTTCTCGCAAAAATTCTGGCCGTTCTCCTTGTAGGTCTTCATGATAATATGGGTGGCGGTCTCACGTATCCGGTCCATCGGTGCAATATACTCTGATACGAACCGTGCCACATCCTGCATGGTTTTTCCGGTTACGTGCAGCTGAAGATCATAGACCCCTGTAACAAGACGTAGCGCTTTGACTTCCCGGAAATTTGCAAGGCGATCGGCGATACGGTCATAGCCATAATCGCGTTCAGGATTTACTTTGAGCTCGATGATGGCTGCGACTTCCCCGTTTGCTGCCCGTTCCCAATCGATGATCGTGGTATAGCTTCTGATGATCTTCGCTTCTTCCAGTGCAGCAATGCGGCATTGTACCTCTTCACCGGTAATTTCGGCCATAATTGCCAGTTCATCCGGAGAGAGCCTGCTGTTCTCCTCAAGAAGCCGCAAGAGGAGGAGGTCTTTTTCATCCATCTTAGTTTCACCTGAAGAGGGTCTTCACCCAGGCAACGTCCATCCGTTCAAGCCCATGGGCACTCAGACGTGGATCGCTCAGAATGACGTCCCGTATTTTATGATTATTTGAGTCAAACCACATCTCTTTTGTCCTTCCATATCTTCCGCGACTGACAACCCGTGTATTGATTACTCCTAGCATATTAAGTTCGGAGATAAGATCGGTAATTCTCCTGTGGGTGAGGATGTCAAGGTCCATCACCGGGGCAATCTCTTTGTATATTCTGCTCACTTCCCCACTGGTGAAGATGTTCTGTCCCATCTGGTCAAGGAGTAACATGGAGTAAAGGACTATTTTACTCTGCGTGGGGAGGGTTGCTATACATTCCACCATGCTGTCTGTTTCTATCTTGGCCTGTGCAATTTTGACATGCTTTTCTGCAACATGTTCTGCTTCATCCCGGTCAGCAATTTCTCCGGAAACACGGAGAAGATCGAGCGCTCTGCGGGCGTCCCCGTGTTCCTGGGCGGCAAGGGCTGCACAAAGCGGAATTACCCCTTCATCGAGGGCTCCTTCCAGGAAGGCAATCTCGGCGCGTTGAAACAATATATCACAAAGTTGTGGGGCGTTATACGGGGGGAAGACGAGTTCTTCCTCTGAAAGGGATGAGAGGACCCTGGGATCAAGAAAATCCTTGAAACTGAGATCATTTGAGATCCCGATCATACTTACCTTGGATTTCTTGAGATCTGTGTTGATCCGTGTGAGATTGTAGAGCGTTTCATCACCGCTCTTTTTTACCAGTTTATCGATTTCATCCAGAACGATTACGAGAACTCCGCCCGTCGATTCGAGCTGGTTCTTCAGCTCCTGATAAACCTGGTCGGTTGGCCAGCCGGTCATGGGGATAATGGACCGGACTTTATCGCTCGAGACCTCATCATCTCCAGAGAGACTCTTTGAAATTTGCGCAAGGACCCGATACTGGGTATCGATAACTTCACAATTCAGATGGACCACCCTGCAACTGGTACCCATGTGGGTGCTGGCATTCTCGAGTTCACTTCCCACATACCGGACAACCGCGGTCTTTCCGGTCCCAGTCTTCCCATATATGAGAATATTCGACGGTGTTTCGTTCTTGAGTGAAGGTGCCAGGATTGAAGCCACCTGATCAATTTGAGGGCGTCGATGTGGAAGAATTTGTGGCCTATAGGAATGCCGTAGTACTTCCCTGTTTTTGAAAATTTTATTTCCTGAAAGATATTTTTTGAATAGTCCTACTGATTCAGAAGTCTCTGGCACTATCTGATCCCCCGGGTGTGATCGATTGGGTAGCCTATGGTAAAAACTTGCCCATTTGAAGATCTTATAAACCCCTTCATTTCCACTCCAAGAAGAGAGCTAATTGCTTATTTCTTAAAAAAAGAGAGATATTCAAAATTTATTTTAGAAGAGAAATTCCACGCTTTCCATAAGAGTCATCAGATACATATCACGCCCCTACCCCATCATTTCTACTGGAAATTCAATTAATGATACAAGATACTCTGTATCTTAAATTAAAAATGAGAGCATTTGGTAACTCTCTCATCATAATATAAAAAAATTATGAAATGTATTTCATCTGAATTTAAAATTACGAAATAATGGAGAAGAACAAGTAAAAATTAAATTCGATAAATAAAATCATTATAGTTTAGCAAAACAAGAAGAAAATTGAAAAAAGGTTGCTATGGTAAATAGTGATTTCATAAAGATATCCAAATCCCAGCACTGGCATCCAAAACAATAGTGAATCAAAAAGGAGCAGAGAGGAACCTGTGAAAAGATCGAACACTATCTAAAAGGATAAAAAGATCCTATGAAGAGATAGAATCAATGTAAAATTTAAAAAAAAAGAGCCAGAGAGAGATCCGTAAAAAAGATAGAACAATGTCTTAAAAATCCCTCAAAAAGATAGAACAAGTAAAATGAAAAAAATATAAAAAATTTTCATCAAGCCGGATAACGGTTTTATTCGACTCACATCAATCTCTGAAAATACAAACTTTTTAAAAATACGCGTTGATGAAGATATTACCGAGCGTCATTGCAGACCCGATCTACTGATGTTTGCAGTTTATGTGTACTTATGAATCGGATTTTTCATCATATCAGTGAAACAAGCCCGTTTATGCAACTTCTTTCAAAAAAACAACTTTTGAGGGAGTTCAAATTTTCACTTTCCACAGGA
>JAJRBU010000171.1 GCA_028679315.1 Methanoregulaceae archaeon | reverse complement strand
ACATCGACCGGGGAAACACAGGAATATCCACCAGCACTTCGTGGGCTTCGACGCCAGCTGCTTCCGCAATCTCGACAGAGATGCTCCGTCTCTTTGCAAGAGGAATCTCCTTTGCTATCATGGCAGCACTGACCTGTTCCCATCCGACGTAGAGCGCCCGTTTGTACAGCTGCCGGTGATAGATCTGGAGTGCGAGCATGCGGGCAACTTCTGACAGTGAGCAGAGCAGGCTCTGCATGCAGCCTGAATCATCAAGACGCATGAAGGCAGCAGGGTCGGTCCCTGGTTCTCTTTCCAGATGGGCATAAACTGATGCTGACAGCATCATCTCGGCTATCCGGCTGACATGGTGAAAATAGACCGCAGGTCTCATGAGTGTCCGGGCGATAAGCAGGGACTCTGCGGCATTGATGCCCCCCTCCTCAAGAGCGATATACCCGTCCGAAAGGCAGGTATTCCTGATAAGCCGGTGCGCATCCACCGTGCCGTAGGGTGCACCGGTATAATGGGCATCGCGAAGGAGGTAATCCATCCTGTCCACGTCCAGTTCTCCGTGAATAATTCCTGAGAGGGGGTGGTCTCCGGAAATGACGGCAGAGATCTCTTTTAAACTGATCCCATGGCGTTCCATGCATACGGTAAGATCGCCGTCTCCGAGAAACCAGGATGCATCGTGATGAGTTCTCCCGCAGAGCTCCTCCATGACCGGTTCGATGGCATGGGAGAACGGTCCGTGTCCGATGTCATGGATGAGGGCAGCGGCAGCGACCAGTTTCTGGTCATCTTCAGCAAGGTTCAGCTGGCGCGCCATAACGTTTGCGAGGTATAGTGTGCCAAGTGAGTGTTCGAACCGGGTGTGGTTTGCGCCGGGATATACCAGATAGGAGAAACCGAGCTGGCGGATATACCTGAGGCGCTGGAGTATCGCGGAATCCAGCAGATCGAGGGCAAAGGGAGCAACCTCGATATACCCGTGCACAGGATCCTTTATGATCTTCATTCAAGCACCTAAACAGTCTTGGGATCGAGCAGATAAAGCTATTGAGTGATGATCACCTTTCTCTCCGGAGGAACAGGGACCCCGAAACTGGTCAGGGGGGCACGAAGACACCTTCCTGACCAATCGATATCCGTGATTGTAAATACCGCCGAAGATCTCTGGATATCAGGAAACCATCTCTCTCCGGATATCGATACCCTCCTCTATCTTTTTTCCGGGCAGCTCAACACCGATACCTGGTGGGGGATACAGGGAGATTCATTTCATACCCACGAAGAACTGAAACGCCTCGGTGTCGATGAGTACATCGGAATCGGTGATACCGATCGTGCCCTCCAGATCGCCCGCGGCGAACTGCTCAGGCAGGGCCATTCCCTTACCGAGGCGATACGGATGCTTTCATCGACGATGGGTATCAATGCCCGCATTCTCCCCATGACGGATGAGGAGGTTGCAACCCTCATCAGGACCGATGCCGGGACCCTGCATTTCCAGGAGTACTGGGTAAAGCACCGGGGAAACTTGCCGGTGAAGGAAGTTATCAGGTACGCACCCACCGGACCTTTTGCAAGTTCCGAGGTGATCGATGCAATCGAGCGCGCGGAGCTGGTCATCATCGGTCCAAGTAACCCGATAACGAGCATCCTTCCGATACTTGAGTGTTCCGGCGTCATTCCTGCACTGATGGATGCTTTTGTGATCGCGGTAAGTCCCTTCATCGGGGATGCTCCGGTAAGCGGCCCTGCCGCAGCGCTGATGAAAGCCCGGGGCCTCTCCCCTGATTCGGTCTCAACCTTCTCACTCTACAGGGATTTTTGTAATCTCTTCGTCCAGGATATCAGGGACCCTGTGACCGTTCCCGGCAGCCTCCGTTACGATACCCTCATGACCGATATCGGGAAAAGTGCTGCTCTCGCGGAAGCGCTGATCGAGGCCGGCAAACAAGCGGGAGAGAAAAGGTAACGGACTTTGCATCCCCGCTGATCCGGAAAAGCGAAGATTGCACCACATTAAGAACTGCGGAGCAAGAGCCGACTGAAGACAACCGGACGACTGCCTTCCCTGAAAATACCGGAACTGTCTCTTTTCACGGGATAAGTGTGAAGGATCCGGACTCCCGGAATCCCTGTACATTCAACCCTGTTATCTCGAGTGAATAGTCTCCAGGGAGAAATCCTGAGGTGTTCAGGAGATACCGCCAGGTATTCTGCCCATCCAGGGATCCTTCCTCAACCTCGATAACCGCGGTTGCTCCGGAATAATAAGATGAATCGCTCTTGTTTGTAGGACCGAATGCCACAGACTGGATCTCAATAAGCAAGGGATTTCCCGGTGAAAGAATGGTGGTACCCGCAATAAGAATCTCCTCGCCGGTATGATATACCCCGCCAGGCATAAACTGCAACGGTCCGCCGGACGATGCATCCTCTGAAGATATTGTCGGTGTCATTTGAACCGAGGGTAGAGAGAGGTTAGTGCCGGGAACCGGACTTTCAGTGGCATCCTTGTCCTGTACACAACCTGAAAGGAGAATTATTACTACGACGACTGTTGCGGTCAGGGCAGAGATTTTTATCACAGAAAAAGATTGCACCATGATTCACATTAACCTTGAGGGCGATGAATACGCTATATATAGAACACTGGATAATATGTTCCTCCAGTATAAAGTGTAAATAACAATACACTAGGTAGTCAAATTTTATTTTTCGAAGAAGGGCAATTATACCCCTGTGCCTCCCCATTCATTGTTAGGAGGCATCATTGACCCTCCTCAGTTGCCTCAACAGCGATTCTATGCGGCTCTCAACTCACTAGCCAAACCAAAAATTATACCGCAAATATGCACCGCCGACGATTACCACCACGAGTAAGATAAGTAATACTATCCACCATTTCGTTTCCATAGTTTTTTTCTCCGTGTGTGAATTGGAGTGGAATAATATAATCCTTAGCCCAGTTGTAGAGATGGCTCATCTAAAAGAACCGAATAATGGATTATTCAAAAAGCACGGCCGGTCCCGATCACGCTCATGCGGGATAACCCCTCCA
>JAJRBU010000029.1 GCA_028679315.1 Methanoregulaceae archaeon | reverse complement strand
GGAAGCTACCGATACGGTGAGACAGTGCACGATGCTCATCCACCGGTTGCCACCCCATGTCGTTTCACAGCTGCTTGAGGAGATGCCTGATGAAACGGCAATCTTCCATAAAGCAGAGGATTTTCTCAGGAAAGAATTTGGTGTTCCTGTAACGGTCCGTGATGCAGGGGATAGCAGCCATGCAAAAGCAGCCATGGCTCTCCCCTACAAACCGGCACTCGTCATTGAGTAGAGGGATCAGGCTTCCTCAACACTTTTTGCTTTCTTTACCCGTTCCTTCGTCGAAAAACCTGTGACAATATCAAGGTATTTTCTAAAGCGCCTGTTTGTATCTAGGATTACCTCATCAGATGCGTCCTTGTCCGATTCAGTGCGGACGATCAGGGTTTTTCCTCCTCCTCCAATGGTTACATCCAGAAGTCTTAGGGCCCCATAGCGTATCTGGTAATGATCCCCCTCTTTCTTTACTTCGGTTCCGAAGCATTCCATTAATGCTTCCACCATTGTTGTGCTCAGCTCTTTTGTTAATCCTCGTTTAACAGGATACTCTTGCATACTATTTTTTACATTGATGAAATATGTTAAGTTAATGTCACCGGATCACACTCCTGATATCAGCATATTTTCAAAACCTTTGAGCCAGGAAGGATCTTCTGTCCTTATGGGCTTTCCTGGCAGCGGTCTTGTCGGAAGTATTGCTCTCCAGTATATGGTTGATCAGCTTGAGTTCACGCAGATCGGAAGTATGAACAGCAAATACTTCCCCCCGCTTGCAATGATGACTCGCGGCGTGATCAATGTCCCGGTGAGGGTCTATGAAAAAGAGAACCTCGCGGCCATTGTTGCTGATATCCCTATCCACCCGAATATATGCTACGAGGTGGCGAACGGTATCATGGAATGGCTGATGCCATACAAAATCCGGGAGGTTGTCACCATCGCCGGAATAATTACAAACGAAATGGAAAAACGGGTTTTTGGGGTGGCTACTTCAGAACAGGCGCTTCAGAGGATCCAGGAGACCACTATCATACTCCCCATCGGTAGTATTTCAGGCATCGCCAGCAGTTTTCTTACAGAATGCAAGATACGAAATATCGATGCATACGGTTTGCTTGGAGAGACTATCAATGCCCCTGACCCGAGGGCTTCGGCCGCTACGATAGAGGTCCTGAACCAGATGTATGGTCTTACCCTTGATGTCCAGCCGCTGCTCGATCAGGCTGAAGAGATCGAATCAACCATGCATAAACTGGCAGAGCAGGTCCAGACTGCAGAGGCAACACCAAAGAAAGAACAGCAGCTTCCGATGTACGGGTGATTCACGATGAAATGCTTCGCATTAACAGGGATTTCTCAGGATGTCATACAGGAACTGCACAAAGGCAGACCCCGCACACTTGAACTGCAGAGTGCACACAATGTGGTCACCCTTGCTGGACTGGAACCGGGTTCGGCAGTGTTCATGACATCGGTGGACATGGAAGATCTTGATCCGGGCGACACCGGGATTATTGCTGAGATCATAGCAATCAGCATCACCATGAAACGGATGATGGAGTTCACCCAGGGATACCATTTTGAGGAACGCGAGAGAATGTCAGCCCGGATCAAGGTCCGGTGCATTGGCTCATCCATTGTCAAAGCGGTTACCCATGAAGGGATTATACACCCGGTCTCGGTTGATGTTGTAAAATCAGCCTGTTACCATGCAGGATGACCAAAAGGACATGCATAAATTCTTTTTTCAGGGGATAGTTCAATATCTTACAATTCCCTCATACTCTGCCAGGCCTTGAACGTATTCAGGAAGTTAAGATATAATTCCAGCAACAAAACCATTCCGAGAATTAATAAGGGTATATAACAAAAAGTATGGGCAGCTCATTGGGCTTGTGGCTTAGCCAGGATAGAGCGCCGGGCTTCTAACCCGGATGTCGAGGGTTCGAATCCCTCCAGGCCCGTTCTAAGAGTATGGTTCAAAAAAGGTTGATCAGGCTTCCTCTTCTGTAACCAGTGTCACATCAGAGATATTGTGCTGGCGGAACGCCAGTTTCTTTGCTTTGAAGATATTTTTCCCTTCCTTTCCAATCGCAATACCCCGGTCTTCCTGTCTGACCTCGATATGGGCAATCCGCCCTTCATCTTCTGTCTCGAATCCTACAGCAACAACCTGAGCAGGCAGGAAACAATTCTTAAGGAATTGCTCGGGGCTGGGTGAGTACTCAACCACCTCGATCTTTTTTCCCATTACTTCCATTGCTTTCTTGATGCTTGCCCCTTTCTTCCCAATAGCAAGCCCCATCTCACCAGGATTGACAACAAAGATAAGTCTGTTGTTCCGATCGTCAATCACACAATCCCGGCTTCCAGCGCCCGTAAGTCGTTCAAACTGGGATATAAGGCGCATGCAGTCCTCGGTCAGTACGATCTCTGACATCTCACGCCCTCTTCAGATTAAGAAGGTCAGACTCCCCAGAGTTCACAACAGCAAGTGCACTGACCATGAACGGTTTTCCACACGCCTTACCAAGCTGGACGCTTGATCCCTCATACGTATAGATGAACAGTCCTTCACGTGAGGATATCAATTTCTTGAATTTTTCGGGGCAGTTGCCGGCAAGGACCACCATCTGGGCTTTCCCATCGTTAATACATTGTTCGGTTTTGTTCTGACCGAGTATGACATCCCCGGTCTTGATGGCCCTTCTTAACGATACATTAAAATCCATTACAATTCTCCTAGTTCAAAGGTTTTGCGATAAGTTTCACATCTCCGGTACCGAGCTGGATTGGCTGGCCGACAATCACGTTCTCAGTCACGCCGGATAATTCATCTATCTCATTTGCTACTGCGGCATCGAGCAGGTGGTTAACGGTGACCTCGAACGCTGCACGCGACAGCACACTCTCTTTCTCTCCGGCAATTCCGTGACGCCCGATCTGCTTGACTTCGCCTTCCATACACATCATGTCTGCAACAAGCATAATATGGCGCACATCGACAAGGATACCCTGTTCTCCGAGAGTGGAGAGCGCTTCGTGAATGATTGCATTCCTGGCAGCCTCAATCCCGAGTACTTGCGAGATCTCGCTGATGTTGTTGGTGCGGGTACGGGTGGTATCCACTCCATCAACCTCAAACACGTCTTTAATGTTGGATCCTTCAGTATATAGGATGTACTCTCCGCTCTCCTTTCTGACCACAACCCGTTCAATGTCATCGATACCCTGCACGATCACATTCCTGACATGTTCAGCGAGCTGGAACAGATTCTGATAGCTCTCCCTGTCTTTTGGCATAAACAGTATCGTCGCGTTCTTATCGTCCATCTCGAATTCAAAGTCCCGGTAGTGGCGCCGTTCCCTGATTTTCTTGGGAGCAACCTCGAGAATAGATGCCGGGGAGATCTTTCTCTTTTCACAGACGGCCGTGTTGAGATGGACAACGATCTGCATGTTTTCCATGTCTATAGTGATATCTCCGAATTCGTGGAGGGGCGCGGCCTCAATCTGCCAGCTCACTTCACGCGCCCGGTCCCTGTCTACACCATATTCCAGTTCAAGGAAGATCGTCATGGTAGGAGTACTCGGTTCCTTCCTTGCGTCCATGATCTCGATAAGGCGTGGAAGACCCAGTGTCACGTTAATCTCGGCCACTCCGGCATAGTGAAATGTACGCATCGTCATCTGTGTGCCAGGTTCTCCAATCGATTGCGCAGCTATAATCCCAACCGCTTCACACGCCTCGATCCGGGTATTCTGGTATTCGTTGATGACACGGTTCAGTATCTGGTCAAACTGGGTGGAGCTGATCTCTTTATTTTCGAGATATTTTCTCAGCTGCTCCTTTGTCTTCACAGGAAGGTCCGCTCCTTCAATCTTTACATCCTGGTCTGGGAGCATCTTACACCTCCTCCTTAAGAATGCTCTCGACAATACCCTTCACATCGACAGGATCGCCAAAACTACTCTTCATAGGATCGGTCCCGTCCTCACCATATCTGAACTGGATAATCCGTCCACCGGTGGTCCTGACCGTACCATCATAGGCAACTTTGAGATCCTGGAGTGCATTGATCATCCTCCGCTGCAGGTATCCACTCTGTGAAGTACGAACTGCAGTATCAACCAGCCCCTCGCGACCCCCTATTGCGTGGAAGAAGAACTCAGTCGGATTCAGGCCACCCTTGTAACTGTGCTTGATGAAGCCATGGGCATCAGATCCACGGTCCCCTTTCTTGAAGTGAGGAAGCGTTCGTTCATCATATCCTCGCATGATGCGCTCCCCACGGACAGACTGTTGCCCAACGCAACCGGCCATCTGGGTCAGGTTGAGCATAGACCCCCTCGCACCACTCACCGCCATTACCACAGCACTGTTGCCGAGCCCGAGGTGTCTTCCTGCAATCTCTCCAGTCCGGTCTCGCGCTTTACCAAGGACCTGCATTATCTGCATTTCGAGAGTCTCATCGGGTGTTCTTCCCGGCATTGGTTCCAGTTGCCCGTCTTCGTAAATATTGATACGCCGCTGGACATCTAGCACTGCATTGGAGAGCACTTCATCAATCTGGCCGTATTCCGTACGGGATAGATCTTCATCATCGATCCCGAAAGAGAATCCGTCAAGCATAATTGATCTGATCGCAAGGTGTGTGATATCATCAATGAACTCGGCTGCCCTTTTCATACCATACTGACGGATAATGCGGTGGACAATCTGGCCATCAAATGCGCCGATTGCTTTCTTATCGATGGTTCCACATTCTATGTTCCCATCGATAATCCGAACATAGGCATCCCGCTCACAGAGTTCTTTTTTACAGGTTTCGCAGTTCTGGCAGGAACTTGCCTTGAAGACCATGTTGAGCTCCTGGGGCAGGATAGTAGAGAATACCTGTTTGTTGCTCCACAGAGGAACAGTATCCTTCTCCATTCCTGCTTCCGGCAGCCTTTCCACCCCTATGTTTTTCAGCAGATAGAGGGCCTCGCTTTTTGTAAACCATCGCTTCTGATTTGTGAGAAGGAAGATCCCAGATATATGGTCATGAATCCCGCCGATGATCGGACCTCCGAACCGTGGGGAGAGGATATTCTCTTCCACTGCAACAAGAATTGCAGCCTCCGCTCTCGCTTCCTCGGTCTGAGGGATGTGAAGGTTCATCTCATCCCCGTCAAAATCAGCATTATACGGTGGGCAGACCGCAGGATTGAGACGGAACGTCCTCCCGTCCATCACCTTCACACGGTGGGCCATGATGCTCATCCTATGAAGAGAAGGCTGCCGGTTGAAGAGGACGATATCCCAGTCCCTGATCTGCCGCTCTACGGTCCATCCAGGTTCAAGCTGCTCGGCAACGGTTTCAAGGTTCCCCTCCGCGAGCCGAAGACGTCGTTTATCTGGTCTTATCACATAATTGGCACCGCAGGGCTGGTCAAGGTTCGTCCTGACAGGGCCGTTCAGGACCATCTGTTTCAGCTCTTCGATATTGTAAGGGGTGACCTGTACTGGTATGGACATCTCGTTTGCTACGGCCAGGGGGATACCAACCTCGATGACGCTCAGGTTCGGATCCGGGGAGATGACTGTGCGGGCTGAGAAGTTGACACGTTTTCCAGAGAGTGATCCCCTGAACCGTCCATCTTTTCCTTTGAGGCGCTGCGAGAGGGTTTTTAAGGGTCTTCCGCTCCTATGACGGGCTGGGGGACATCCGGCGACCTCGTTATCAAGGTAGGTGGTGACATGATATTGGAGCAGCTCCCAGAGATCCTCGATGATAAGCTGGGGTGCACCGGCATCCTGGTTCTCTTTAAAGCGCTGGTTGATACGGATAATGTCAACCAGTTTGTGAGTGAGGTCGTCCTCCGAACGTTGGCCGTTTTCAAGGATAATAGACGGCCTCATGGTGACGGGTGGAACCGGCAGTACGGTAAGAATAGTCCACTCCGGACGGGCAACCTCGGGATTTATCCCGAGATGCTTGAGGTCTTCATCAGGGATCTTCTCAAGCCGTGCTCTGATATCAGCAGGGGTGAGTTTATGCTCCACCTTCTTGCCATCCTCAAGCAGGATCTCGGAAAAAGTTGTCGGTTTCTCGAAATTGATCTTGAGCTGCTGTTCACCGCAATGAGGACAGACACGTTCCTTTTTGATATCCTTTTCAGAAAGGACATCCCCCGTGAGATCATCCTCGGTCCCTACAACTTTCTCGATCTCTTCAGGGGACAGGAGCAGCTTACTGCAACTCCGGCAGGTCACACGTAGGAGTTTTCGTATCAGCCTCGTGTACCCGACATGGATAACGGGTTTGGCAAGTTCAATATGGCCGAAATGACCGGGGCACTCGCTTGCCTTCTGATCACAAGTCTTGCACCTTAGGCCCGGATCAATGACACCCAGATTGAGATCCATTAGTCCCTGAGGATAGGGAAAGCCATCGTCATCGTAGGTATCTGCCCAGATGATCTTCCGCACGCTCATGGTACGGATCTCTTTTGGCGAAAGCAGGCCAAATTCTATCTTTCCAATACGTTTTGGACTTGGCATACGACCTGTTCCTCCTATACCACATCTTCAAGCTTCATTCTGGGAGCTATACCCATACTCTTCATCTCGTCAAGCAGGAGTTTGAATGCATACGACATCTCGACCGGGTAGATATCGGTCTCACCACCACAGGAGAGGCAGCGGGTGGTATTGGCCTTTCGATCGAGCATTGCTACCATGCCGCAATGTGCACACACGTATTCCTGGACCTTATCTGATTCATCAAGAAGCCGCTCCTTAAGTGCCATTGCCGCTCCGTGGCCGATCATAACATCACGCTCCATCTCACCGAAACGGAGCCCTCCTTCCCGTGCCCTGCCCTCAGTGGGCTGCCGGGTGAGCACCTGGACAGGTCCTCTCGATCGGGCATGCATTTTGCTTGAAACCATATGGTAGAGCTTCTGGTAATAGATGACCCCGATGTAGATATCAGCCTTGAACCGCTTGCCAGTGATACCATCATACATCACTTCGCGACCGGTATGGGAGAACCCGAGTTCCTTCAGAGAGGCCCGAAGAGCGGACTCCTGTGCTCCTGAGAATGCCGTGGCATTGATCCGATGTCCTTCGAGGGACCCAACTTTACCCCCTATCATTTCAAGCATATGCCCAATAGTCATACGACTCGGGATAGCGTGAGGATTGATGACCAGGTCAGGGGTCAGACCTGATTCAGTGAATGGCATATCTTCCTGGGAAGCAATGAGGCCGATGACCCCTTTCTGTCCGTGTCTGGAAGCGAACTTGTCTCCTACTTCAGGAATGCGCAGGTCACGAGTCCTTACCTTGACAAGCCGCGAGCTGTTCTCACCTTCAGTAATGATAACAGTATCAACGATACCCCTCTCATTGCTCCTCATCGTGACAGAGGTATCCCGCCTTTTCTCAACCGTTATGAGGTCACTCGTAGGCTCTTCGAGGAATCTTGGGGGGGAGGTCTTCCCGATCAGGACATCCTTTTCATTCACAATGGTTTCAGGATTGATTACCCCATCATCATCGAGGTTTTTATAACTCTCCGCACCATGAGCCCCTGTTACTTCCTCATCAGGAATCTCGATCCGGTCAACCTGCCCTCCAGGATATCTCCGCTCCTCCCCCTCATAGGTCCGGAAGAAGTGAGATCGGCCCAGACCCCGATCGATTGAGGCCTTGTTGAAAATCAGGGCATCTTCAATATTGTATCCTTCGAAGCTCAGGATCGCAACCACGAAGTTCTGTCCGCCGGGACGATCATCTGAACCGATCAGATCTGAGGTCTGGGTATGGACGATAGGCCGCTGGACATAATGAAGCAGGTGACCCCGGGTATCCGGCCTGAGTTTCATGTTCGATGTACCAAAGCCCAGTGCCTGCTTCACCATTCCTGCGCCCATCGTGACACGAGGGCTTGCGTTGTGCTCAGGGAACGGTACATGCGCGGCACCGATACCAAGTATGAGGGAGGGATCGATTTCAAGGTGCGTGTGCTCTGGTGTGATCTGCCCGGGATCCATGGCGATAAAAAGATCTTCCTCTTCCTCGGCATCGATCAGCTCTATCATTCCTTTCCGGATGAAATAATAAAAGTCGATCTCTTTCCGACTGAGCTTCTCGATCTCGTCGGAACTCATCAAGGGCTTTCCATTCTGGAGCACAATGAGAGGGCGCCTTGCCCTGCCTCGATCAGTATGGATCACAACATCATTGTTGAATTCCTTGTGGGAGATGTTCACCTCAGTTGAGATAGCTCCCTGCCTCCGCATGTTCCTGATCTGGGTAACAAATAATTTTGGATCATCGATGAGACCTATAAGAGCTCCATCGACAAAAACGCGTGCCTTTTTCATGGGACATCCCCCCGGATGTGCTCAACCCCAAGGGTGTAGAGCATGCGTACCACTTCATCCTCGTCAGGGACTCCACGACTGATCTCGACCATCTGCGCAAAGTTCTTAACGAGCCCACAGTTCGGTCCTTCCGGCGTCTCGCTCGGACAAATCCTCCCCCACTGAGTAGGGTGGAGATCACGCGCTTCGAAGTGAGGCTGTGATCGTGAGAGCGGCGATATAACCCGGCGCAGGTGGGAAAGGACGCTCATATGGTCGATCCGATCAAGAAGCTGGGATACCCCTGTTCTTCCTCCAACCCAGTTCCCTGTCGCAAGGGGATGGAGCAGGCGCTCTGTTAATACATCAGCTCTTACTGCAGTCCCGATCGAAAGATCACGGTGACGCATGCTTGCCCGCTCGAGCTGGTACTTGATGTCACGAGTGAGGCGGTTCAATGAGATCCTGAAGAGATCTTCCATAAGATCGCCTGCCAACTTCAACCGCTTGTTAGAGTAATGGTCCTTGTCGTCAATCCTTCGCTTGGTAAGGACAAGGTCGAAACAAGCTTCTGCCATTCGTCCAAGGAAATGGGCCTTTGCCAGCCTTACTTCTGCGACCGCTTCAAGATATCCCTCATCACCTTCTTTCAGGGTAGCCGGCATCAGGTAATTGAGATGCGGAAGGAGGTAGTTATCGAGAACAAACTCGGCCCGTTTCCGCTGGTAATCTCTCGTTTGGTTAGGGGCAAGCTTCTTGCCGACATACATAATACCTCCCTCGAGGCTGTCGCATTCGCTCTCTTCGAGATTCTGCATCATGAAAGTGAGAATGTCCTCATCAGTCGAAACTGCATTCACGATTTCATGATCACTCACGAGCCCGAGTGAACGCATCAGGTCCACAAACCTGAGATGCCCGGCAACCGATGGAAATGAGACCTCGAGCAGGTTTTTCCTGTTCCTTTCGACCACGACAAGTGCACGGTAACCCCGGAACTGGGAAAATACCTTCGCAACATAGATGCGTTCATTATACCGTTCGGTGAATTCTGTCATGATCTTGTTCGACGCAAGATCTTCAAGCGTCATCAGGACACGCTCAGTACCGTTCACAATAAAGTATCCACCTGGATCGAATGGATCTTCACCGTGCGATACCCGCTCCGCATCGCTCATTCCGTAAAGATTGCATGAAGCAGATCCGACCATGATCGGAAGTTGACCAATGGTGGTGATTACCGGTTCCTGCCGTTCCTCACCCTGCACAAGGGTCAGCTCGAGCATGATTGGTGCTGCATAAGTCAGATTTCTCAGTCGTGCCTCACTAGGGAAAAGGTCACCTTGTGACCCATCCGCTTCTCTCACCAGTGGTTTTTTGACTTCGATCTTTCCCAGTTCAACCCAGACGGGTTCGCTGCTTTTGCCACGGATCTCAATGTCTGTCTCGATGATCCTTTGCTCATTGACCACTTTCTGTAGATTAGCCTGGAGAAAATTGTTGAATGAGTCAAGCTGGTGGCGCGCAACATGCTCACGTGAAAAATACGCCTTTGATAATACACTCCGGTCTATCAGAGATATCAGCCCCGCCATTATTTTTTTGGTCGCCTGATGACAAGTCTGTACGATTCGGCTCTTCCGGCAGTATGACTGGTTCGGATGATCCGGATGACATCCCCGGGTTTAGCCCCGATTGTTTTCACAGCAGGATCATCATGGTAAATTCTTGGCAATTGTTCGCTGGTAATGTTATACAAGGAGAGCAGCCCGGTCAGCTCTTCCTCTGTCATGATCTGGTGATCAGGCACCATCGCATGATCCAGCACATTTAATCGTGTGCTCAAAGTAAACCCCCCCTGATTGTAAATACATTCATCTTCGTCAGATACCTCATTTCTGAAAAATCCGCCCGCTATGCGGCAGCGGGCCCGGAGGGATTTGAACCCCCGACCACCTGGTTAAAAGCCAGGCGCTCTACCTAACTGAGCTACGAGCCCACCCTGTCGCACCGTACAGCATTATTACAATGCGAGAAAACTATATAAATATATTTTTATAACATATCTGTTCCCGCATCAGGAGCCAGACCGGGGATAACAATTCAATCCAGGTTTCCTTTTAATTGTGCAGTTTTGAGGGAGGAGTCGACGCGAATTCCCGTTAGGGTACTTATTTAACCAAAAGGAATAAATAATCGTAACAATTCCATGGCAGAACTTACCTCGTGGCTTAAAAAGAACCTCGCATCCTTTGAGATTGATGAGGTTCTCGCACTCAATGCCACAAGGCACCTTGGTAAATTAGAGCAGGCAAAACTCTTTTCTCCAGAAATTGAGAAGATGAGAACCGCCGAAGGGAGGTGGTACGAGGCCATAATGTACGAGATGTTTCTCAAAATGGCACTCGAATCGGATGAGATCCAAGCGCTTGTCCTAAAGGGGGTTGACGTCCCGCATGGCAGCAGGCAGCGCATAAAGCTTGGGCAGAACGGACTTTTCTATTCACGATGCGGAGATATTACAGTCAGAGGTAATGGTCAGGATCTCGCAGAGTTTGATCTCCTTTTTATTGATAACAATAAACACATCGGATTTGCGGAGGTGGTTACCTCTGCCTCTGACATGAAGGAATTTGAGCAGGAGATCGCATACAAACGGACCCTCCTCGGCTACCTCTTCGATCAGAAAAAGGTCACGTTCCTCCTGATTTCCTCTTTTGATGTTACCAACTTTATGGTTGGAAGACGGCTTGTCAGGACCCCGCATACCCTTAACATCCAGACCGCTTCCTGTGAGGAGATAAAATCAAAGATCGTCGATCGGACAATGATACAGCGCTATATTCGGCCTCCCACGCATGAAAAATTTATTCTCGTCCGGGATATTTCTCTCTCGCATCCTTTTGACTACGAGCGCTATCATGAAAATGAAAAAACACGAATCTTTACATGGTTATCCTCCGGAAACAGAGAAAGCAATTGTCCAGTCCCGGATGACGATACAGGAAGACTCGTCAAGAAGATCCTCTACGGCGCCCTGTATCCCTCAGCGATCCGTTCACTCTGTAAGAACCATGAATTCATTATCCGTGGTGAGCGGATTGGCTACAAGGATATCATGACCCGGTACTCAAAAGCAGTCTTTGCGACCGATCTCCCTGGTTTCGATCCGATCATTTATTTGCGGAACCGCAGAAAGCAGGAATACCTTAAGATGGTCCAGAACGGAGATGGTAACTTTAAATTCGAACGTTTTACTCCTCCCAAAGTTGGTTTTTTCCTGTGGCTTGAAACCCTGCAGCCGGCCCTTGGCGCACGGATAACGACAGGTCTTCTCGATGCATTCTCACCCAATGGATCCGATCACTGCAATGATTTCCCACCTGGATTTACGGGTAATTAAATATCGATTGAACGTAACCATTATTGCCGCAGTAAGAATCCTGAATAACGGGCTATTTACGATAACAGGTCCTATTTTGCCTTTTCTGAAGTTATCACAACGAAAAAGAACCACTTCCGTTTTTCAGGATCACATTTTCAAGAAAAGGTAACCCGGAGATCATCCGGGAAAATCATGAATCTCACTATTCAATCGAGAAGGACTGTAAGGGCTTCATCAGCGTAGGCATCCATTACATAAGGGAGCCCTGACACTTTTGAGGCGTCCTCTGTCAATGCCATTAGGTCGTTTCTGGAGATTGCTCCAATATTGAAGTTCCTGCTCCCTGCCATAATCTGTTGGAGCCCGACACGGAACTTCTGGGCATACGTATAGATACCAATTGCACCCATCGGGATATCCTTGAACTTCGTTCCGTATTTTTCCTTGAGTTCCTCATAGGTAACAAAGATCTCTTCAGGGACGGTGCCATACTTCGAGACGGTCTTTGGAAGTTCTCCTGCCTTGATCCACTTTTCAATATTCTTGCCAACCATCCCGGGTATCATCAGACCTCTTCCCATGCAGACCGCCTTTACATAGGGGCTTCCCATTGCGATTGCTTTGAACACATTGGGTTCATCGGAGAAGCCACCCGCCAGGGCAATATCAGGAACACGGATGCCCCGCTTCTTGAGGAGTTCGCAATATTCGTAGGCAAGGGACTGGATGTAGAATGTTGGAATGCCCCATTCGTTCATCATCGGCCAAGGGCTCATTCCCGTGCCCCCGGGAGCGCCGTCAATAGTCAGGAGGTCAATCTTTGCTTCGGCGCTATAGCGGATGGCCATCGCGAGTTCAACTGCTGAATAGGCCCCCGTCTTGAGGGTGACCCTCTTGAACCCGATATCGCGGAGCCGGTCGACTTCTTCAAGGAATCCTTCTTTAGATATAAATCCGAGGCGTGAATGGCGTTCAAACTCCTTGATCGCCCCAGCTTTGAAGGCCACCTGCATGTCGGGTCGGGTGGGATCGGGGACGACAATGTATCCTCTTTTTTTAAGCTCGATTGCCCGTTCAAGTGTCTTGACCTTGATCTCACCACCTATACATTTTGCGCCCTGGCCCCACTTGAGTTCAATGGTGTCGAGATTGTGCTTTGAGGAGACATATTCGGCAGTACCCAGGCGGGTATCCTCAACATTCATCTGGACGAGCATCTCCCCGTAGCCTTCATTGAACTTCTTGTAGATCTCTATACGCCTGTCCATCTCAGGTGATTTCTTGACTTTACCCTTATTGTCAAGTTCGAGGGCCGGGTCCACCCCGCAGACATTTTCACCGCAGACAATGGTGATTCCTGAAATAGCTGCACCAATTGCAAAATGCTCCCAGTTGATACGGGCGATATCCGTTGAACCAAGGGCTCCGGTAAAGATAGGGAGTCGCATCTTCACCTTCTTGTCCCAGCCATAATCAGTGGTGGTATCGACAGAATAGAAAACCGCTGAGTCGGGGCCAATATCAGTGCCTTCAGGGAGTCCTTTTGCCCCGATTGCATATCCCTGGATGTTCAAATGAGAGTAATCGATGGGGTAGTTCTTTTCAGCACCGGCAGTGATCTCTCCAAATGGTCCGGGATAGAGCACCTCTCTCCCTCGGAAGGAGGAAAGCCAGATCTCACAACTTCCCTTGCATCCGTCAATGCACCGTGTACAGATTCCGGACATCGGGACAACATCGCGTGAACGGTTTGCCGTGCCCGTAGCTTCATTGGCATTTGGCTGTCTGAGGTTCATTTTTCTCTCCTTTTGCTCATTTCATATTGGCATTGAAGTAGGTTTGGGTTCCTTTCATCCAAACGTAACATTAATGTGCTATTCGAACATTTATAAGCGCTTGCCTTCCCCCTTCATATAATGATTGCGGTCATTTTCATAGAATATTGCCTCCCTATGTTTTCATAACACTAAAACAGGGCTCTCCTGTGAAAGAAAAGGAGTGTTACAATTCAATCAGTCGATAAGAGCTGGTCCCAAGACCGATCTCTTCCCCATAGCGGATCTGCTTGAAGCCATCCGTTCTCTCCCTCAACCCCTGGAACTTGTCTTCCCCCTCATTAAGATTAACAGCGAGTGCCGATCCCCGGATCCCTGCCTGCTTGTTGACGAGATCAAAACTGGCTGCATCAATAGCTACCGGATCACTTGATGCAAGGAATCCAATATCAGGGACGATAGGGGCATCACTCCAGGGCAGACAATCACAATCCGGGGTTATGTTGATCAGGAAATTCATATATCCGGCTTTTTTCCCCTTCGATGCCCCAAAGGCGTATTCCACCAACCGCTCAGTGAATTGCGGAATTTCAGTCTCCCAGTCAACATCGATTGCATGTTTGGGACAGATTGACATGCACTCAAAGCAACCGATACAGAGTTCTTTATCTATCACGGATTTTCCATCCACAAGGCACGTTGCAGAACACGGACATACAACAAGACATTTGCCACAACCAATACATGTTCCTTCAAGCACAAATGGTTTTACAGCATGTTGTTCCTGCTTACCGGCAGGAGGGGCACATCCCATGGCAAGATTCTTGATAGCCCCCCCGAATCCTGCAGGCTCGTGGCCTTTGAAATGGGAGAGCACGATCATTGATTTCACGTCTGCAATGTCCCCTGATACCAGTACCCGTTCGAAGTGCCGTTTAGCTATCTTTACTTCACGAAAATTTTTTCCGATTATCCCGTCAGCGATGAGGATTGGAGCGGCGACAGTTGCATACGAGAAGCCGTGTTCAAGGGCTATAACAATATGATCCAAGGAATTTGATCGGCGCCCAAAATAGAGAGTATTCGAATCGGTAAGAAACGGCTTTCCCCCATGCTCACGGATTTTATCCACTACCTGGCGTACAAAAACCGGATTGATATATGAATCATTTCCCTGTTCGCCAAAGTGGATTTTTATAGCTGTGGGTGCATCCTTCTCAACACAAGTATCAAATCCTGCTGCTTCAAAAAGGGCACGAATTTTGGCAACACTGTTCTGGCATGGGTCCCGGGCTCTCAAGCCCGCAAAAAAGACATCCCCGGTCATTGTTATCCTCTGCTTCTGATGTTCATCTCGCAGGCAATAATACTGCGTACCGATGTCAACTCTCCAGGAGAGGAGATACTACTTTCAATACTTGCTGAATTGAAAAGGATGGCGACACGGGAACCCGATAATCCATTTTCGAGCATCTCAGTGCCAAACTATGATAGTTCAGAGCTACATCGTCGGATCTATAGACGTTAAAAAAGGGATAGGGGATTATTCCCGCTTCCCAAGCTGATGATCCAGCCAGAAAAGGTGACCAGGAATGTCTCCTACTATCTTTATCTGGGCAAGAATCTCGCTTGCGTTTGCTTCCTCCTCTACCTGTTCTTTTACGAACCAGCCAAGGAAGTTTGTCGTAGCATGGTCTTTCTCCTTGATCGAGAGTTCCATTAACGCATAGATAAGTCCCGTGACCTTCTGTTCATGTTCATAGACCTGCTCAAAGACTGCCTGAGCTGACTTCCAGGGGGTCTTTGGAGCATCGATAGCCGTAAGTTTCGGGGTTCCTCCTGCCTCGATGATATAGTCATAGAACTTCATCCCATGGGCCATCTCTTCTTTTGCCTGGAGCCGGAGCCATTTTGCAAATCCTTTCATGGGATAAGACTCAAAATACGCAGACATTGCAAGGTAAAGATATGATGAATAGAATTCAGCGTTCAGCTGTTTATTTAGCGCATCTTCAACCGACTTTTTCAGCATGTGTTTCCTCCTTTTCTACCGCAATGTTGGCGTATTTTATTTTAATCCTTTCGAATCGGCACCTACTCCTGACCTCAGGTAACTCGAAGAAAAAGTTATTTCCGGACTATCCCTGAGGCTTCCTGGTCAAATGGATTTGTCCGCATAGCAAGAGAGAACAGGTAAGGATAATTCTTTTTGAGATATTTCATGTAATCGACCCACTGCAGCGAGATGTTTCGGTATACCCTGACAAGGTCTCCTTTGATATGGGCATGATCCGTATCAGGAAGATCACCTGCACCTTTTCTGCGTTCGAGTTCTTCCGTTACATGGAAAACGGTCCTGAGCGTTTCTGTAAACGTCTGGTGTTCTAAAAGCACGGGATTTTCAAATAAACGGAGCAGGAAATTTCTCTTTTGATTGAGGAACGCCGTAAGATCAGGGATGTCTATTTTGCTGATATCAATATCTTATTTATATTCTTTGAGGAAAGTTTTGAGATCTTCAAATTCCTTGTCCTGCCAGATTTCCTGGACAAGTAGCCTTAAAGAAAACAGATTATTGATTGCCCGTGGCCTTTGTTAACATCTCAACGTTACTTTTTGTAAAAAATCCGTCAAAGTCCTCATAACGGTGGATATACTCATTGACGAGCATCGTATTGGCAGATGGAACCGAGAATGTCTGTTTAAGCCCTTCTTCCTTGGATCCAACCAGTTCAACGAGGAATACCATACCATCTCCC
>JAJRBU010000163.1 GCA_028679315.1 Methanoregulaceae archaeon | reverse complement strand
AATATCAGTGCCCTGCCGGTGGTTGATAACGGACACCATGTGATTGCCATGCTCACGGCAATGAATCTCGGGAAACTTTTCGGGAGGTGGCTGAAATGAAACTCCTGGTGACCTTCTCGCGCAAAAAAGGCAGAAAACCGATTATCGCACAGGCAGTGCGTGATACCGGCGTCCTTATCAATGTTGAACGGGCGGTGATCGATTCTTCTGAGGGAGAAGCACTTATCGATGTTCCGGACGACCAGTGCAAACTTGTCAGCGATACGATGATCCATCTTGGTGCGACAGTGCACATGCTTGAACACGGGATCAGTGTGAACGAGAGCGAATGCGTGGACTGCGGTGCATGTATCAGCATCTGCCCACGGGAAGTCTTCTCGCTGGACAGGAACTTCCGGTTGCGGCTCGAAGAAGAGAAATGTGTGCTCTGCGGCAAGTGTATCGAGGCATGCCCGCACCAGGCCCTGACGCTTCCGGTATGATCCGTGAACCATTCCTCTTCCGCCAGACCTTTGCAACGATCCTGGCTGATGATCCAGAGCATGTCGTTGCAGCAAGAGAGGGTATGATCCGGGCACGGCAGGTACTTGAGGCGCAGATCGCCCGCGATCCCTTTTTCCAGATGACGTTTGATCCCTATGTTCCGGATTCAGGAGAGTCCATCATTCGCAGGATGGCGGATGCATCAAAAAAAGCCGGCGTCGGACCGATGGCAGCCGTGGCGGGAGCCATTGCATGGGCTGGTGTTGAATCGATGACAGATGCGGGGGCAGTATTCGGGGTGATCGACAATGGCGGGGATATCGCTCTCATCAGCGACCGCCCGGTACGGGTAGGGATTCATGCCGCTGAAGCGCTGCTCTCAAACCGTATCGCTTTTGTTGTCCCGCCACAGGATACAATCCTTGGGATCTGTACCTCCTCGGCATCGGTCGGACCTTCAGTCTCTTTTGGAATAGCAGACGCTGTTACGGTCTTTTCTTATGATGTTGCGCTTGCTGATGCATGGGCGACGTCGGTATGCAACCAGATCCGCCTGCAAGATCATTCTGTTCTTGACCGGATAAACAGGAATGAAGTTGTTGGGGTGCTGGCGATTATGGGAGACACTCTGGTGAAATGGGGAGATCTCCCCCCGATTGTCCCTGCTGTAGTCGATGAACAGCTCATCAGTGCAGGTGATCGTTTATAAGAGAGTCATTGCCGGAAATACAAAGAAATCAAAGTGTATTCTCGTTGATTGAACATTCAAATAAACACAGCCATCATGAGTTTTTTTTTATTTTCGTTGAGTACACCATACGGAGGCGTATAAAAAAATTAATCCAGTTTGCCATAGGGTCCTTTCCACGTTTCCGATGATTTTATAAATCCGGAATATCCGTTTTTCCGAATAAACTCAAGAGACTGCCTGTATTTTTTGTATTTATATCCTGTTTTAGAAAAAAAACCGGCGATTATTGGACACGAATCAAAATCGGGACAATCAGCGCAGGTTTCAAAGTTGCGTTCCTTATAACAACATATTTTCATTCTGCACCTGGCTTTGTCAATGACTCTTGTCCCGTTATCATATCCCAGTTTGCAGCCTTTGCACACCCCTTCAGAAAATGGGCGACACGTCCTGCAATATGCACCGCAACACCCGATATAGCTTAAAGGATCAGGCATTTTTGTCATCGTCTGCACTCTCTCATTTAGTTATTTAACGTTCTTTCGGGTTCGGTTCTTTTTTACTGCCGGATTTGCTTTTGTCATTATCGTGTTGACCGTGAGCCTGAATTAATTAGACATGATGCAGTGTCTTGAGTTATCGTGTTGTCATCAACTGCAGATTTGAATAAACCGTAAAATTTTCTGCCCCGTCGGCCCGAATGCCCTGGCATTTCTGCAGGTTGAGGATTCTATCTCGTTTCAGTACGGGGGATTTTCAATGTATTTCATTCCGTCTGCGTACGCTGATTTCCCTTCATAGGTCACAAGCGGGTGTTCACCATCGGAAATGACAATCACGGGTTTTTTGTCCTGGACAGAGAAGATTAACTCAAGAAGATCAATCTCGTCCAGTTTTATGCCATGGACGAGCGATGAGGCGGGCTCCAGCTCGAGCCGTTCCTGTGTCAGTTCATCGGGCATGGTGCGGAAAAAATAAAAGAATACCTGGAAAGCGTTCAGGAGGTCGGAGACCAGAAGTTCGTTTCGTGAAGCGGGATCAAGGGTCTCTATCATGCGCGAGATACACCTGACATCATCCTCGCAGGCATCAAAAAGGCGTTCAGCAATGGCAACGATGTCTTGATAGGGAAGCGGGGCATGATCAGGACTCATTGCCAGTCATTTGCTGCACAGACATAAAAAAATGGTGAATCGTCTGATATCCAATAGATATAGACAACAACCCTTATTCACAACCATGAAGAATGGATAACGATGAAAGATGAAGATGCGGACTGGCTGATCTATCACCTCGCGGCCTGTAGTCCTTCTGTGACAAGGGACGGCCTCATTTCAGAAAGCGGGCTCGATCCATCCGCTGTCGAAAAATCGCTTGAACGTCTCGAACGCAACCTGCTCATCGAGCGGAAAGGTGGAAGCGTGCGGGTCCTTTCTGTCGGGGAGATGCTCCTTCTCTGCCAGATAAAGCATTCCCGTGACCTCCCGTATACGATTGAGAACGGGATTATCAGAGAGAGAAAAGAGTAACATGCCAGGAAGCGATGTCGTTATACTCCGGATCGGTCACCGCCCTGAACGCGATCAGCGGGTGACAACCCATGTCGGCTTGACAGCCCGGGCGCTGGGTGCACAGGGGATGTACCTTGCCGCCTCAGATAAAGGAGTTGTCCAGAGTAT
>JAJRBU010000012.1 GCA_028679315.1 Methanoregulaceae archaeon | reverse complement strand
TCACTTTTTGATGAACTGGAAAAGGCCGACTGCGTGGTAGGCTCGCGGTGGCTTCCGGAATCCGTTATTCCCGAGCGGCAGGGGATTGCCCGGAGGTGTGAGAGCCGGGGCTTTAACCTCCTGATACGGCTGCTCTTCGGCCTCACCCTGACAGATACGCAGTGCGGGGCGAAAGTATTTAAAAAATCAGCCATCGATGCAGTGATAGGAGAAATGGTAACGACCGGATTTGAATTCGATGTTGAATTGTTGTGGCGCCTCTCTCTGAAAGGGCACACGATCAAAGAGCACCCCATCACCTGGCAGAACCAGGGTGGCTCACGGGTCAGGGGGATGGATTCCATCCGGATGCTCAAGAGCCTGGTCTCCATCCGCTTTTTTGGAGGCCGGTGAAATGGAGCGTGGCAACCAGGAGGAATCCACCAGGCAGGCATTCCGCTTCTTTGAGGAGGGAAAATACCTTGAATCCCTTGCGATCTGCCGTGCTGCAGGAAAGCAGGGCAACGATACCCAGATCCCGATTCTCGCGGCGAGAAACCTCTTCAACCTGGACAGACTCGACGAGGCAGAGGCACTGGTACGGGATCTCCTGCACGGGATGCCTGAATCATCATACCTGCATAGTTTCCTTGGAACGATACTGGAACGGAAACATGAAGATGCCGCGGTTGCCGAATATGTCCGTGCTATCACGCTCGATCCGGGGAACCAGGAGGCACTCCGGAGCTATGCGGCCTGCCTTGTTTCGCAGGGAGACTTCCGGAGAGCGATTCCGGTCCTGAAAAAAAATGCACACCTCTCCGGAAAAGAAGAAGACCATCGCCTTCTGATGCGGGCACTCACATCGGGGGGCAGGGCAGAAGAGGCTCTTGCCGTGTACCGGTCTTCCATGCGACATCCCGATGCAGACAGCGACCACATCGCTGCTCTGATGGGGGCAGGCATTTATCCCGATGCAGCAAGAGAGGCACTCGCGGCGCACCGGAAGACAGGGTCTGTTGAATGTGCCCGCCTGTATCTGCAGGCACTTTCGCTGAGCCTGCCGGGATCGGCAGAGCAGGAATACCGGGAATTCTTCGCTGCTCTCGGAGACCCGGGAATCGGGTACGATTATGCGCATCTGCTCCTTTCAGCAGGGAAGCCTGCAGAGGCACTCCGCGTGGTCCGGGATCTGCTCGATGATGACAAAGCAGGTTCCCATCCGCGTATCCGGCTCCTTCTCTGCAGGTTGAATGCGATGGCCGGGGAGAGAGAGAAAGCCCTTGGCTGTTTCGAGTACCTGATCAGGGAGACGCTTTCAGACCTCGATGATCCCTCGTTCCTATCTGACCTTCTTGCAGGATACCAGAAGTATCTCCTGACCTACTACCCCGTCAAAGAAGCAGTCGCACGGTTCCTGCTGCTGGTATCGGGGACACCGCACGTGGTCTGCCTCACCGCAACCGCAAAGCTCTACGAGGATATTGGCGATCTCTCCGAGGCGCAGTCCTACTATTACCGGGCATACCGGAGCGATTACCTTTCAGGGGGCATTGCCTATGCCCGGTACCTCGCACGACAGAATGAGCGGAGAGAATGTGAGAAGGTCCTCCTGTATATCCTGAACAATGTAAAGAAGACCAGGGATGTTGCATCGGTCGCCGGCTTCATCCTCGACCAGGAATGGCGGTTGTTCTCACAAAAACGGATCCTTGACCGGCTTATCAGCATCCTTGAGGCTCATATTCCGACCCTTGGTTCCGACGGGTTCGAATACCTCGCGGTCGCATATCTCCTTTCCGCAAGTGAGGCACTGAAAGGCAGGGATTACCAGGGCTGCAAGGAGTACTGCCTGAGAGGTCTCGATATTGTTCCGCCAGGATCTTCCCATATCAGGCCGGAAGATTTCATCGAGATGATCAGGACATGTAAGGAGCAGACGCTCTCCGATATTCCTGCCATTGCGCCAAGGAGGGCAGATACCGGGAAGGATGAGCGGGATGAGGCACTCCAGAACTTCATCGATTCCTGCGATGAACAGGAGAAGGTGATCATCGAGTTCCTCAGGAAGCACCGTGAGGCGAGCGAGATGGATCTCCGCAAGCTCCTGAATACCCGGAGGGTGGTCGGGATCATGAACCGGATCATGCAGAAGGGTGCTTCATCAGGGTATTCCATCATTGTAAAGAAGGGTTCAGGAAAAGGGGGTGAAATCTATGCCTATACTGGCTGATACCAGGGACAAGACAAAGACCGGGAGTATCAATATCATCAATGCACTCCGGCGCGGAACGGTGCCGGCAGGTGGTCTTGAGCGGATTGCGGTCGGGATCGAGGTGGAGGAGGGGGTGATCGCCTCCCAACTTGATTATGTTGCACATGGGGGAGGAGACCTGAAGTTCATCCGAGGGGATTATGGGAGCGGGAAAACGTTTCTCGTCGCACGAGCTCTCGAGATAGCAAGGGAGAAGAACTTCGTCACCGCCCACGTGGTCATCTCGCCAACCTCACCTCTTTACAAGCTGAAAGGAATTTACCAGCAGGTCTGCGCAACCCTCCGGACACGGGAGGAAGATCATGCCATGAAGGCGGTGATCGATACCTGGCTCTTCTCCATCGAAGAACGTCTCATCAGGGTGAGTGAACACCCCCTGCCAGAGGACAGCCTTGAGATCGCCACCCTCAAGGAGATAGAGACCGCACTTGCCGGAATATCCGAGATGAATTCATCGCTCGCTGCAGCCCTCCGTACCTACTACCGGGCAAACAATGCCGGGGACTTCCAGACTGCGCAGTCTGCAATCGGCTGGATCTCTGCGGAGCCGAATATCGGCAGGGATTTCAAGGCCAAAGCAGGGATTAAGGGTGATGTCGATGAGACCTTCGCGCTCATCTTCCTCCGTGCGATCGTCCGGATCATCGTGAACGCAGGATACGCCGGGCTCGCGATTGCTATCGATGAGCTCGAGACGACGCAGACCCTCCCGAGAAACCAGCGGGAGAAAGGGTATAACACGCTCCGGCAGATCATCGATTCGCTTGACCGGGGCGAGATGCCCTATTGTTACTTCTTCTTTACCGGCACCCCTGGTTTCTTTGAAGGTCCGAGAGGGATACGATCAATCCCTCCCCTTGCCGACCGTATCGGTGTCACCGAGAGCGGTGAATTTAAAAATCCCCGCCAGCCCCAGATCTATCTCTCGAAGTTTGATGCCAAGAAGCTCGAGCAGGTGGCCGGGAAGGTCATCACGATCTATTCAGAAGCATATGGCGAAGTTGACCAGAACAGGATCTCGCACCGGTTCATCCGGGCCATGATCAACAAGCTGACCGGCAAGTTCGGAGGGCGAATCGATGTCATCCCCCGAATATTCCTGAAAGAGTTTATCGATGTCCTGGACAAGTGCGAACTGTATGAGGAGTATGATCCCTGGGAGAGCTATCAGTTCGATGCCCGTCACCTGAAAGGGGAGCTCCGGGAAGAGGAGGAAGCGGTGATGGTGGTTGAGTTCTGATCCCGTTCAGAGAATATTTCTCGATTCTTTCATGGAACATGTAATAATGAGT
>JAJRBU010000187.1 GCA_028679315.1 Methanoregulaceae archaeon | reverse complement strand
GCAGAAACGGCGGCTCGATGAGCGCGAGGGAAACCTCCTCACCTCCTGGATGATCACAAAGGGTGACTGGGACTTCCATCACCATTATGACAGCTACCTGCCAGTCATCGAGATGTTTATTGAAGGGACGGACAAGCCCTATGCCCCATGGACCCTGGTGGAAGCGACAGACAGCAACTACACCCGTCTGAAAGTATTCTACACTATTGTCAAACGCTTGAAGAAGCATCTTGACAGGATTGAAGGGGGCATAAAATCCGAGAAGGGCAATGAAAAAAATGGTATTGGAAAACCTCCGAAAAAATCGGTGAAGAGACTATCAGTGGCTCCTGTTGAGTACTCACACCCGGAATATGAGCAGTATCTTGTCCAATGCCAGGAGAAGGTCCGGGATATCCAATACCTGCTCTACAAGCGGAAGATCCCTCTCATTATCGTCTACGAAGGCTGGGATGCAGCAGGAAAAGGGGGCAATATCATGCGACTTGTCAGGCTGATGAATCCCCGCGGCTACGATGTGGTGTCGATCGTACGCCCGGACCAGACCGAGCTTGATCATCATTACCTCTGGCGTTTCTACCAGCGGTTCCCAAAAGCTGGGCACATCACTATCTTTGACCGGAGCTGGTATGGCCGTGTCCTGGTAGAACGGGTGGAGGGGTACTGCACACCGGCCGAATGGAAGCAGGCATACCGGGAGATCAACGAGATGGAACAGGCATACGTAGGGAGCGGCGGAGGGCTGATCAAGTTCTGGCTCGAGGTGAGCAAAGATGAACAGCTCAAACGGTTCCAGGACCGCCAGAATGATCCGATCAAGCAGTGGAAGATCACCGATGAGGACTGGAGGAACCGGGCAAAATGGAACGAATACGAGGAAGCCGTGACAGAGATGCTCGCACGGACGAACACAACGGAAGTCCCCTGGACCATTGTAGAATCAGATGACAAGTACTTTGCACGGTTAAAAACGCTCCAGACCGTTATCGAATACGGCAGGCAGCTGTTCAGGTGATAATGAACCGTTTTGCACCATCCCCATTGAAGAGAATTCTCCTTAGTGCATTTTAGACAATAGATCGTCC
The DNA here is from genome assembly GCA_028679315.1 of Methanoregulaceae archaeon. Taxonomy (GTDB): domain Archaea; phylum Halobacteriota; class Methanomicrobia; order Methanomicrobiales; family Methanospirillaceae; genus UBA9949. The sequence continues at coordinate 1,700 of JAJRBU010000187.1, read as the reverse complement.
CGAAGACATGCTCGAACTATTCTCTCACCTGAGAAAACTCTGAATTTATCGTTTTTCGTTGGGTTCACGCGAGATCAGGAATGGTGTAGATGATAGCAATTCACCTGGATTTCACACCGGTAGATTTGAAAAAAGTATACGAGAATGTTCCGTCATTTTCTGTTGTCCGGAAGAGATCCCCGATCCCCTTATCCCAGCTATCGGCATCGATAAGGTTGCCGGCAAGAGCCTGGTCCCTGACACCCTCCACCATTGCGATGAAGATGTTCCTCACTCCTTCGATATATTCCGGCCGGCTGGAGTCGGCGTATACCTGCCGGGGGGAGACCTGAACGCGGGAAAATCCTGCATCATTCAGAATGTGCCAGAGTTCCCTCCCAATCATCGCATTCCCGCCAATCTGTCGCTGGAGTTCAATAAGGCAGTCGATCACCCGATGAGCATTCGGGCTTTCAGGGTAGAAGAGTGCCGATCCATGGTCCCCTTCTATCACCGTTATTGTCCCTCCCGCTCTCAGCAGACCTCTCATCTCTTCCAATGCAAGGAGCGGGTCGGAGAGGTGCTCGAGAAGGAAACAGACGAAGATGTGGTCGAATGACTCTGCCCTGAAAGGGAGATGATAGATATCCCCCTGCTGGAATGTGACATTTTCTACCTGTTCTGCCTGGATCCGCTGCTCTGCGAGGTTGAGCGACTCTGGAGAGATATCCACAGAGACAAATGCTGCACCAGGACTGTTCTTTGCCAGGATCACGGTCTGGGCTCCGACACCGCATGCTGCTTCAAGCACTCTGCTCCCGGGAAGGTAGCGGGTGTCCCAATGAAGCAAATCCTCCAGTCCTGCTGCCTGGTAGTGCAGTCGTTCAGATTCCCGGTCAGAATGGCCATGGACGTACGAATTCGGATAAGGTACCATGCGGCCCTCCCCTGATTGAATATCTCAGTTTTTTATACCTCAGGAACTATGAATCTGACGGCTGGAAGGATACCTAAAAACCACGCCATGAGAGTATTGGCCGGCATCAATGCAGGATGGGGATATCCAACTGGCGAAAAGTACTCCCGTTATTTGAATGATATATAAAGAAAAATGAGCTGAGAATCAGCCTTATTCCACGATGACGTTCAGGACAAACGTATCTTCGGTCCCGGTCACATTCTCCCAGGGTCGCATGTAGATTGCTGAAAACTTCTGCTGTCCTGTAGCGGTGCCTGAAAGGATCCAGTAGTGGGTTCCGGGAGCCCCTACCATTCCCTGGGATGCGGGATTCGGCTCATAGGCATCGTCGACAATGGTCAGGCCGGAGGTTACTGTCGCATTCCAGGAATAGCCGGTACTCGGATTTTCAGCGAGCCTTACGATTAATCCTCCGCTTCCGAGGGGGATCTTGGCTGTCGTGTTGTTGGCTGTCTCGTTGTAGACTTCCATATCGGTCATATTAACCGGAGCAGTCGTTGTAGGCATTGCAGTGGTTGGCATTGTTGTTGCAGTCGGTGTTGCGGTTGGAGTTCCCGCCGGCTGGGTTGTACATCCGCTCAGTACGAGCAATGCTGCAAGCACGATGAAGACCGATACTGATGCGATGGTCTTTTTCCTCTTCCAGGAATCAGGTGTCATGCAGTATCGTATCTCTTCCAGGTATATAAATAGAAATGAATGAAGTTTTAAGGTTGAGTCGAAAAGGATAATGGGCCGATCT
>JAJRBU010000103.1 GCA_028679315.1 Methanoregulaceae archaeon | reverse complement strand
TGACTGAGAACACCCACGACAGGAATGCCAGGATGATGAAGAGGATGATCAGCCATTTTCCTATCGTCCATGCTATCCTCCCGATGAATCCAAGGAGCATGAGGACGACGGCAATTACAATAAAAATAATCCCTAGGGTCAGGAGCCAGCTGACCATACAAGTAGTTCCGTCTCAATCCCGCTGTATTAAAAGTTCTCAGATCGTTTCGTGATCTGGCCCCTCACATATCCGGTATTTTATCGTAGTCTGGCACGCCGGCTAGGAGCGTAATGACAGGCGTTCAGTTCTTGGGCACTGGCCCAGGAATGAGAGTTCCGGCATGATCAGTTACTGATCGTTCCTCGGGGTAGTATCATCAAACTGTTTATATACTGTCCTGTGGCATTTATAAATATGAAGGTCAAGCCAGAGGACTCTCTCAAAATTGAAAATATCGTCGCATCAGCGAAGGTGACAGATTATCTCGATCTGCCGGCACTGGCCTCCCAGATCAAGGATGCAGAGTACAATAAAAAGAGGTTCCCGGGCGTAGTCATCAGGATGCAGGAGCCAAAGATCGCGGCACTGGTCTTCGGGTCAGGAAAAGTGGTGCTTACCGGGGCAAAAAGTATCGAGAGCCTTTCTGAGGGGCTCGAGATACTCGGAAACCTGCTGCGGGATCTGCAGATCGATATCCCCCAGAAACTGACCTACAAGATCCAGAACATCGTTACTTCGGCGGACCTTGGATCGGGAATAAACCTGAATAAGATTGCGGTTGGATTTAACCTTGACCGGATCGAGTACGAGCCCGAACAGTTTCCCGGGCTGGTATACCGCCTCGAAAATCCAAAAGTGGTGGTCCTCCTCTTTGGCTCCGGAAAACTGATCATCACCGGGGGCAAGGAACCTGCGGATGCAAAGAAGGCGGTGCAGAAGATCCTGAATGACTTAAAGAACCTTGGCCTGCTGTGATCCCACGGTAACCACAATTTTTATTTCCTTGTGAATTCCTCTTCCTAGTAAGGGCTTTCTTTTCAGATAGTATTAAAATAATAAAAATATTAATATATATAGACTACTTATTATTATACACATATAAAATCAGGTGTTCACGTGATGAGAGCTCGAAATGTGATGTATTTCACACAGGACGAGGAGGATCTGGCGGACCTGCTCATGAAGATCGGACTGAAGCGGAATGTATCCCGGGTACTCGTCTACCTCGCCCACAATTCCGAGGCCACCTCCCGGGAGATCGAGCGGGGCACTGATCTCCGCCAGCCTGAGGTAAGCCTTGCCATGGCTGCCATGATAGAGCAGGACTGGGTCGAGAACCGCGAGATCAAGGCCGAGAACAAGGGAAGACCCGTGAAGATCTACCGGCTGTCACGCCCGGTCGGGGAGATCACGGATTCCCTTGAAAAAGAAAAGCGCGAAGAAGCAAACCTGCAGCTCTCGATCATCCAGCAGATAAGAAATTATATCCAGTAAAGGCCCGGGCTACACCCCGGCACTGCTTCTCCATCTCTTATGCAAAGGGCAGAGCGGCATTCCATCCGCAATTTTTCCCCGCCAAGGGAGGGTATCTCGTTGTTGACGCGTCTCCTTGCTCTTCCCTTCGCCTTACCCCGGCCACTGTGGATACCCCGCGGTGCGATCGGGGCGACCATTACAGGATCCTTTCGTTGTGTATCCACAAGGTCTTTCACTGTTTTTCTGAAGAGCCGAAACCAGACGCAGGTACTCTGTTCAGAGGTACATGAGCCGTAATGTCAGGGGAGAACGGACGATGCTCCCTTTACTCCATTGCATGCCTACCCAGTGAGATCAACGTGTTTCAGTTCGCGACACCCGTCCTCGCTGCCAACCACAACGATGCTCTTCTCCACGAACTCACAGAAGAGACCGCAGGAGAGCACCCCTGGCATCAGCGTGAGGATCCCTTCCAGACGTTCGGGTTCATCGATCGACCCAAACGAGCAGTCAAGGATGAAATTCCCGTTGTCGGTGATCACCGGCCCGTCCTTGCGTATACCGCTCCTGAGCTCCGGGATGCCACCGAGAGCCCTGATCCCGAGGATGACAGGATGGAGGGCGAAGGGGATCACCTCCAGGGGCACGGGCCCATCGAGTGCACCCACACATTTCGAGGCATCCACAATGATTACCAGGTGCTGGGCTGCTGCAGCCACGCACTTCTCGCGGGTCAGTGCCGCCCCCCTCCCCTTGATCAGCCGCAGGGAGGGATCGACCTGGTCTGCCCCGTCGATTGCAAGGTCAAGCTCCGGGTACGTGTCAAGCGTGGTGAGCGGGATCCTGAGCTCACGGGCCAGCATCTCGGTCTGGAAGGAAGTCGGCACCCCCTGGATACGGAGCCCCTCTTCTATCAGGAAGGCCAACCGCTCCATCGCATAGAACGTCGTTGAACCGGTCCCAAGACCGATGACCATACCATCCTCAACCATCCCGGCGGCATGGTACCCTGCCTGGCGCTTCATCCGGTCCAGGGATTTCTCCTGGGGAAGGGAGGGATCATCCATTCAGGGAACCTCCCTGGTGCACCCCGAAAAGTCCCGGTAAGGGGCCGAGAAGAGCGATCCGAGTTCACTGTTCGCCTCAGGGGCGGTGCAATCGAGGGTGATCGGGGTGAGAGAGACGTTCCCTTTCCTGATGGCATGGACATCGGTCCCCTCTTCGTCATCCCCGACAAGGGGGCCGTTGATCCAGAAGTAGGGGCGGCCTCTCGGGTCAAGCCGTTTTTCTACACCGGTCAGGAAGAGTTTACGGGAGAGTCGGGTCACCTCATACCTCCCCGTGAGGTGCGATGGGATGTTCACGTTGATGACATCCGCCCCGGGAGGGAATTTTCGCGAGAGGAAGGTCGTGCAGACCTCACGCACCACAGTCTTGGCATCCTCGAAACTCTGGCAGTGGTATCTCGGGTCATCGAACTTGTCACCCTGGTCCTCGACTTGGAGCGAGAACGCGATTGAGGGGGTCCCCTGGTTGGCGGCCTCAAGCGCAGCCCCGACCGTACCAGAGGTCATGATCGATTCAAAGGAGAGGTTCTCACCGATATTGATCCCGCTGACAACGAGGGCTGGATCAAGGGAGAGGGCATACAGCCCGATGATGACCGAATCGGTAGGTTTCCCCCCGACTGCATATGCTTTCAGCCCGTTCAGCACGATCGCGTTTGCCCGGATCGGCTCAAAGATCGAGATGGATCGACCGACCGCACTCTGCTGGGTTGCCGGGGCTACCACGGTCACTTCGGCAATGGGTGCCAGGGCTTCGTAGGCAGCCCAGAGCCCTGCGGAGTTGACTCCGTCATCATTCGTGAGCAGGATCGTTGGCTTCATCTGTCGATGTAGCTCTTGGAGGGGCGGTGAGAAATACTTGACCGATCGTCAGGCTATAAGTCAGAGCCGGGGCCAATCATATGGTAATGAAGGTGCTTCTTGCTGAGTACACGGTAGCACACGAGCCCGGGTTCGCCCCTGAGGGGGCAGCGATGCTCGGGGTGCTCAGGGCCAGCTTCGAGCGGTGCCGGTATGAGGTGGTGACACCGGGAGAGGGGGACTTTTACGATGAGATACAGCGCCTTGCCCCTGGCTGTGATGCAGGTCTTGTGATTGCCCCGGACCATCGTCTCTTCGCGTATACCACCCTGCTCGAACGGCTGACGCATAACATCGGTTGCGGGAGCCTGAACGCGGCCTTATGTGCAAACAAACGCCGGGTATCAGAGATCCTGACCAGAAGCGGAATACCGGTCCCGCGGGAAGGGATCACGGGAACACGGGTGCTCAAACCCGAACAGGGGTGCGGTGCGCAGGGAGTGCGGCTCTCCCAGGGTGAACCGGGGACTGGGGAGTTTGCCCAGGAGTTCATTGATGGTGAGCACCTGAGCGTCAGTCTCATCGGCAGCCGCCTGGTAGGCAATGCCTGCAGTTACTACACGGGAAAACCTCCCCTCCTTCTTGCAGTAAACCGTCAACATATCAGAATTGACGAGGAGGGCAGGTTCCACTACCTCGGAGGAGAGACTCCGGTGCATCATCCCCGCCACGATGAGATCGTCATGACTGCCGCAAAAGCGCTGCATGTCCTCGGCTGCCAGGGATACTGCGGGATCGATATGGTCCTTGCCGACAAGCCCTATGTCGTGGATGTCAATCCCCGCATTACAACAAGCCTTGTCGGGATCGCCGCCTGCATGGAAGAGGAGATCGCAGACCTGCTCATGGCCGCTTCGAAAGGCGGGGGACCAAACGAGGTGCACCTCACGGGAAGGGTCCGGTTCGATACCAGGGGAACGGTGGAACCTCTTTGATCGGGATCGATGTCGGGGGGGCCAACCTGAAGGTGGCGACAGGAGACGGGATCTTCATCCACTACTGCCCGCTCTGGCAGGAGACCCCGATCCGCGAGCTGCTCCTGCGCTACGGTACTCCCGGTGAAGAGGCAGCTGTCGTGATGTCGGGAGAACTGGCAGACTGCTTCTCATCAAAAGCAGAAGGAATCCGTTTCATCGTTGAGGCAGTACGGGAAGTATTCCCGGGTGCACAGTTCTACGGCACCGATGCCGCATTCCATGATTCTGCCGTTCCGGAACTGGCAGCCGCAAACTGGCTGGTCTCTGCCGATTTCCTCATGGACCGGTACCCGGGCTCGCTCCTTGTCGATCTGGGCAGCACCACCACCGATATCATCCCGCTCTTGACGATGGAAGCACTCAGGGGACTCACCGATCTCGACCGGCTCCAGCAGGGATACCTGGTGTATACCGGCCTTCTTCGGACCTCCATCCCTGCCCTGATCCGGGAAGTGAACCTTGACGGGGTGCCGACACCGGTATGCCCGGAATTCTTCGCGATGAGCGCCGATGTTCACCTGGTCCTCTCGCATATCACGGAAGAGGAGTACACGGTTGTTCCCCCGGATGGAAAAGGGAAAGACCGTGTAACCGCGATGAGGCGGCTTGCCCGCGTCGTATGCGCTGATCTCGAAGAGATCGGGGAGGAGGGGGCATGTGCCATTGCCCATGCGTTCTGGGAGGCACAGCGCGGACTGCTCCTTTGTGCCATCCAAAAAGCTTCCGGGAGATGCCATACGGGTGAGGTGCTCTGTGCCGGGGTGGGGGCCGATCTGGTCTCCCGCCTTGCTGGCGGGCGGAACCTCGCCGAGGAGCTCGGTACTGCCGCCGATGCCCTGCCCGCGTTTGCAGTCCGGGAGGTGGCGTTACGAAGACCTGGCAGATCGCACTGATCCTGCTCGCCGGCTCTCTTGCCGTCACGCTCCTCCTCTGGAGCCTTGGTCTCCCGTTCTTCTTCGTCTTCCTGTTCATCCCGATCATCCCCTTCCTTGGAAGGGAGAAGCAGGTGAAGCGGTGCCCGATCTGCGGGTGGGAGACGACCGATGAGAGGACCGGGTTCTGCCCGTATGACGGGAACCCGCTCACGGTACCTGACAGAAACGGCAATGAGTAGCATTCGGGGATCATGGCCCGCGAACTCGTGGGTTCCCTGAAGACCAGGACCCGGCTGCCCGGCATGATACCACCGCGGTGTCGCAGGATATGCCGTGAGCAGCCGTGACACACCGGGACCGGATCCTCCCTGACCTCCTTGCTCACAGGTTCCTGAATGCGACCATGGAGAGGGAGATGATCGAGCGGGGCAAGAGAACACCGAAGATCTCTGCAGTCGCGATCTCGGGGAGATCCCGTGCGGAGAGATCCCGCACCGTCCCCCTGTCCACGATGATACCCAGCGTTCTCATGAATGCAACGGTTCTTCCCGGTGTCATGGTACGGGAGAGCACCATGCAGAGATCGACTACCGGGGAACCCAGCCGGGTATCGGGGTAGAACGGGGCGAGGGCAGGGGAGACCTTCCCGCAATCCCTGCACCTGAACCGCCGGACCTTCACCATGACCGGGCGGGGCTCCCCGTTGTCTGTCACCGTTGCAAACTTCCGATCCTTCCAGTCATACCCTGCTACCGCTCCACCGCAGGCCGGGCATACAGTCAGCGCTGCAAACTCTTTTCCGTCTACTGACAGGACCGCAGTCTGGACGAGTGCCTGGAGCATGGGCGGCACTTTTACCGGGCGCATGGCAGGCGCACCTCTCCTGGTATGATGGACACCTCCTATTCCTGCTTATTTCACATTACAACGATGGATCGAAGATATTCTGACCAGGGCAGCCCCGTGATTCTCACCCGGCTACCCACCACTAATCATCACTTTCGAGCCTGTTAATCATTACTGTTAAATAAGGACCCTGCCGACCTCTGAGTGTTCGAGGTTATACCATGGACATGAAGTACGTACAGACGACCTGCCCCTACTGTGGGACGGGTTGTACCTTCAACCTCGTGGTGAAGGACGGGAAAGCGGTAGGCACGGCACCGTACCAGCGCTCCCCGGTCAAC
>JAJRBU010000273.1 GCA_028679315.1 Methanoregulaceae archaeon | reverse complement strand
CTCCGAAACTCGCTTCTGACTGCCCGTATGAAGGTTCCGTTTGAGGTGTACCTCTCGACTGCATACCTTGTCTCATCGATTGTTGGTATCATAAGTGCAATCCTTCTGGGTACAGTCACCTGGTTATTCAACGTCCCGGGAATGATCACCTATCAGGGAGAAGTCCCGGCGGTGCTTCTCTCACTCAACCAATACTCCCTAATAATCGGGACTCTCCTCGCAATCATAATCTCATTTGCCATGGTTGCCGGAATCACCTTTGTGGTGTTTCTTCTCTATCCCGGGTTTGTTTCAGGGAATCGAAAACGTAATATCGAGTCCACTCTTCCTTATGCAATTAATTATGTAACGGCGATGTCGACTGCAGGCATCCCCCCCGCGGAAATTTTCAGGCAGCTTGGCAGCAGTACAATCTACGGGGAAAGTGCTACCGAGGCTCGTTTTATTGCCCTTGAAATTGATCTCTTTGGACGGGACCTCATTGATGCTCTTCGTGTCGTCTCTTCAACCACGCCGAGTTTCAGGATGAAAGAATTTTTACAGGGCTCTATGGGGTGTATTTCAGCCGGGAGTAACCTCACCGAGTACTTCAGGAACAAAGCAGAACAATATGCCCTCGAAAATCGTCAGACGCAGAAGATGTTCCTCGAAACATTAGGGCTGATAGCGGAATCCTATGTCACTGCCATGGTGGCAGGCCCCCTCTTTCTGATTATCCTTCAATCGATCATGTCGATCCTTTCCAGCCAGTCACAGCCATTCATGCTGTATATCATCATATACCTCATCATTCCGTTCGGAAGTATCGCTTTTGTTATCCTCATCAGCACAATGACGCCGGAGTCCTGATTATGGCCATAAAAAATTTCTTTGCCGGGAAAAATGGATTACAGGGATCGGGGGAACCGGATCTTTTTATTCCCCAACAGGGAACCCCCCAGGGCAGGATGGGGAAACTCTCGACCCTTCTCTCAAGGAGGACGTCTGCCCGGGTCGATCTCGGGGAGCGTGAGAAGTACGAGTTCGAACAGGAAAGCAGTGCCATCAGCTCGAGGATCGAGAAATATAAGGCAACCGAATATGGAATTGGCCGACTACTGAAGCATCCCTTCCGCGTAATCACAGAAAAGCCGCTGAAAAGTCTTTTTGTGACCGTTCCTGTTGCCCTGGCATTCTTCTTTATTGGAACGGCAATTGTGATACAGAACGAGGGAATCGATGCCCTTTTTACCTCAACAGCAATCGATGACCTGGCAGTATTCGCCATACTCATTGTCTCTGTTCCACTCGCGATACTTGATTTCCGGGATTCATGGCGCACACGTCACATCGAAGAAGCACTACCGAACTTTTACAGGGACCTTGCAGGTATGAATGATTCAGGTATGACTCTGCCAAATGCTGTTCATCTTGTTGCACAGAGTGATTACAGTACCCTGACCCCCTACGTCCGAAAGCTCGATAATGAGATGTCCTGGAATACAACTTTCATTGACGCGATCCAGCGTTTCAGGGCACGATTGTCAACACCGCTCACCGACCGGAGCATCGATCTTATAGCAAAGGCAAGTAAAGCAGGTGGAGATATAAGCGAGGTACTCAGGGCTGCAGCAAAAGATAGCTACGAGTTCATCAACCTGCAGACAGAGAGGAGGAACAATATGCTGATTTACGTTGTGATTGTCTTCATATCGTTCCTTGTCTTCGTTTTTGTGATTTATATTCTTGTCACTACCTTCTTGAGCGTCATGGCAACGGCTGGAAGTGCCGCTAGTACATCAGGAGCCGGATCCCAGTTTGGTGCAAAAGTCAATCTCCCCCTCTATACAAGGATTTTTACCCATGCTGCCCTTATTCAGGCTTTCTTTTCAGGCCTGGTTGCTGGCCAGATGGGAGAAGGGAGAGTGATTGCAGGATTGAAATATTCGATTGTGATGATGATCATCGCCTGGATAATGTTCAGGTTCTTTGTATGAAGAAAAAAAATCCAATCATTCTCTAAAAAACAGAGGTCAGGATTGATTTGGCCAGGAAGATTATTCCGCCATCAATGCGATGCACGCAACCTGATAAGGTACATTCTCCGGTTTTTCCCTGGTTTTGATGCTACCCCGTTCAGATTATTCCCATATCCGAGAGTCGTGCTGGCAGGTACTCCTTTGTCACGAAATCAAGGCCTTTAGCCGCAAATGCCTGCTGTTCTGATTTGAGATTGAGTTTGAGCTGAAGTTCTATCTGTTCCCTCCAGTAATCGGTGGCGAACCGGGGATCGCTCAATTCACTCCGGAGAGCTGCGATATCCTTTTCGTTCAGATGATCGGAAGGCAGATGATAATCCCTGATGTCACTGGGCTGGACACCGATGAATCGCGCTTTCGGTGTTGCGAGGAGTTCGGAGATATGGGCACTCTTGATTGCACCATAGGCAACACTTGCATAAATTCGATATGACCACGGGTCTCCATCGGTAAATACGACTACTGGAAGATTGAACTGCGCATGTATCCGGTTGAGGATACGCCTCGTTGATCGTGCAGGTTGACCTTTCAGGTGCACAAGGATTGCCTGTTGATCTCCATCAAACCCGTTTTCGATCAGTCTTGCGTACATGCCTCCGGTCTCGATAGCAATTACAAACCTGGCATCGTGCTCAATCAGCTCAACTCTCTCTACATTGGTAGGGATCTGGTAGCCAGCCTCGCCTACATCGTCCTGGCAATGGATATCCTTCTCTCCACGGCGGGTTATTTCACGCAGTTTCAGGGGCCCGAATATGGTTGCCCCATCCTCTTCAGGACGAAGATGGAATGCCTCCCGTTGCATGTCGGTGAGAATCTCCAAATCCTCGATCAGGAAATTACTCTCATCCTGAGCCTGGAACTTCGCCTTTTTCCAGCCTTCGGATATATAATAGAGTTCTCTCAGGGTCGATGACCGATTCTCCCCGATCTGTTTTCTCAGAAACCAGATAACATAGGCCATCTTCAGCAGATGGAGGGCACTCTTTGCCGTTCCTGCTGAACGGATGCTTTCCCGGTCTCCATATTTCCAGACCTCGGATGTATCATCATATTCAATATTCTGTTTTGTCCTTGTCGGCAGAGCAATGGAAGGGATATGTCCTTGAACCATCTGGTCATACCATTTCCGTGCGATTCCAATAAGCCGCCCTGAAGCGAGTAAATCCAGATCTTCTTTAATCATCCCGATCCACCATGACAATGCTCCGGGGATCAATGCCACGGATCTCAACAGTCCCATGTGCTGATCCTGAATAGGTTGTCGTCCAGACTTTAGCAGGATCGACTTGAACCTGCCAGACCCTGGTATACTCTTCTTCCATCCTGGTTACGAAATCCGGGGGGGGATCTGCATTATTATCGGGATCCTTGGTGATTGTATAAAGAGAAAGGGAAGCCTGGCCGTTGGTGTAATTTTTTATCTCTATAGTAACCTTCCCTTCTGCTGCCGTCTTCCTGACAACCAGTTTATGCATAATCCTGCCCTCAATCAATGAGATGTCGGGTTTTGGCAGCTCAACAATCTCCGCGACCTTTTCAGCCAGTTCAGGCAGGATCGCACACACAGCCCTTGCACGATCTTCCTGCAGCCGGTTCTTATCTCTCCGGGAAAGGAAGATCTTCAGGTCGCGCGCGAGATCCTGCAGCCCAAGGGTGATTTCCCGCTCAATTTCAGGAATAGAGGCAATGGCATCCTTGCTCTCACTGGTGAAAGGAACGCTCGTCGACGCCACATGCACAAGGATAAGGAGGGGACCCGTGGGGAGGCCGGCCTGAGCGACTGCATAGTTCTTCCAGTTTATAGCGGAAATTGCAGAGGTGATTGCACATGCTCCCTGCTGGTACATAAGGGGTACCCGGTTTGCAAATCTGAGAATCTGTGCATTGCCATCGGCAGGAAGTTTCCCACCATAGCCTATTGCAGCTTCTACGATGAACGGTTGCCCGGAAAAGACCGAGCCTGGACGCGTCCGGGCTTTTACGAAGTCCATCTGGAACTCTTTTTCGAGACCCCTTATTATCAGGTCCTCTCCGATAGGTGAGAGACACTGGGAGATCAGGGGTGGAGGCACTTTTACGATCTGCATCGCCTCTACCAGTCTTTTCTGCTCATCGGGAGAGAGTGATGGAGCATCCGCAGTACAGGAGAGCTTAGCAATCCGGCATATCTCCTCTGCCGTTTTTTTCCCGATTTTCGAAAAATTGTTGATAAGAAACGATTCCACTGTGCCCGGAACTGCCGGGAGCATTCTCCTGATCTGCCCGATCTCAATTCCGTGGGGATGGGGTTTAATCGCCTTGGGACTAGAGATCACCTCATCGCTGACCCTGTCGAACATGAACACCTCGTCATCTATTTCGAGCCTGATCCGTGCATGTGGATTTACGACGGAGGTATATCTGAGATACTCTATCAGCCGTTTCTTTGCAGTAAGTGTGCTTTTAAACTCAATCTGTATCCGTGTCCCATGGGTACGATCCCAGTCTATCTCGCGCCTGTTGAGAACTTCCGGTTCATTCGTCTCGATATTGATCTGGATAGCAAATTCATGGGCAGGATGTTCTGCCCCGGTCCTGGAAACGATGATAGTAGGGACTCCTGATGTGAGCTGGGCATAGAGAACCGCAGCACTGATCCCGATCCCCTGCTGCCCCCTGCTCTGTCTTATCTGGTGAAACCGGGAACCATACAGGAGCTTTCCAAATATGAACGGGATCTGGCTTGGGATGATCCCGGGACCATTGTCCTCAACAATAATCCGGTAGATATCCCGGTCCTGCTTTGTTACCGATAAAAAAATATCGGGTAATACTAACGCTTCTTCGCATGCATCGAGGGCATTGTCGACGGCTTCCTTGATCGTGGTGATGATCCCCCTTGTCGGGGAATCAAAGCCAAGCAGGTGCTTGTTCCTCTCAAAAAATTCTGCGACGCTGATGCTCCGTTGCTGCTTTGCAAGTTCCTCAGCGAGGCTCACTCCGTGTCACCTCAAGGACTGCTTCGGGAAGGGGGAGTTCTTTCTGTATCCCTGACGTGAGATTTTTCAGGGTCACAACAGCATTTTCTCTCTCTCTATGCCCTATAATCAGGGCATAATCGGCAGATTTTGAAATCCGGGATAGCTGCTGGGAGAGTGATCTGCCGGAGAGATCAAGTTCGGTCCGGATTCCTGCAGCCCGGAATTCGCGGGCGGCAGTGATGGCCCATTCCCTGCCCTCAAGTGTGTGGGCTATTCCGGCCACAGCCCGGTGTGACGGAGCCAGGGGGCCTCTCGAGACCATCACCCGGTCGAACCCTATCGCAAACCCGCAGGACGGGGTGTCCTCACCCCCAAAAAGATAAGCAAGACGGTAGGTTCCCCCACCAAGAACCTGGTTTTCGGTACCAAGATTCCGGGCGAATATTTCAAAGACCATCCCGGTATAGTAATCAAGTCCCCGTGCAATACCAGGATCAAGGATGTATGTGATTCCCGCCTTATCGAGAATCGAGAATAGTTCTTCAATTCTCTCCTTTTCCGGGAGATCGCCGGTGATCGTGAAAACGTCATTCAGGTTTCGACATGAGGCTAACTGTATCAATGAGGCACTGAGATCATCCCGTCCTTTCGAAGAGAGATACTCTGAGAGGCCGTCAAAATCTTTCTTGTCGAGGAACATGCGGATTCTTTTCTGCTCCTGTTCAGGTATCCCTCCCAGCATACTCCGCATCAGGGCGAGATGGCCGACATGGATCGAGAATGAGATTCCGGTAGCTGACAGGATCTCTTCAGCAAGCAAGATGATCTCTGCCTCTGCTAGGGCAGAATCCACCCCGATAAGTTCCACACCAAACTGCCAGAACTGGCGATACCTGCCTTTCTGGGGGCGCTCATACCGGAAACAATCGGCAAAGTAATACCAGCGAAGCGGTTTTGGAAGGGTTCTTCCCTCATTGACGTACATCCGGAGGACAGGTGCCGTGAGCTCGGGGCGGAGCGCCATCATCCTCCCCCCCTTATCCTCAAAGACATACATCTCCTGGATAATTCCCTCACCGGAACGGATTGTGAAAAGTTCGAGTTCCTCAAATTCCGGGGTACAGATCTCACGGTACCCCCACCTCCGTCCAATCTCGCGCATCCTGCCTTCGATCTCGCGCCTCTGTTCCATCTCATCAGGGAGAAAATCCCTGGTGCCGCGTGGTCTTTGGAGCATATCGGATCAAGCCTCTTTCTTTCTAATACGTTTTCCGAGAGGGGCTTTCCCAAGAAACCGGTCAATGGCTTCCTCTGATCCCCATATCTTTTCACGTTCTATTTTCCCCTGGAAATAGAGGGCAGCAAGGATAAGACCAAGCCCAAGCAGTTCTAGTGAGTAGGCCGTTACTGCTACGCCAAGAATTGCGAGTGCTCCAAATAAAATCCCCCTGTATGCAGCCTTACGGTATCCTGAAAGACCGGTCCGGTAAAAAATCCTGGCATCACGCAGCCACAGGAAAAAAACAACTGCAGCCCCAAAGAGGGCAATATACACGAGATAACTCATGATTATGAACGTATTATTATACGCGAACCCATATCTTTATTATTGAGGTATGCAGGCAGGCAGAAAGCTCCGTGATGCCCTCATACGGCTCCGTGAAGGCACGATCAGTCTGGAAGAGGCAGAGCGGGAAATTGACGGATTGCGCATCGAGGAGGTGGGGGATATCGCCCGTATCGATATCGGTAGAAACATCCGGTGTGGAATACCCGAAGTTATTCTTGCCGAGGGAAAAGAGACTGCTCACCTTGCCGATATCGCTCTAGCCCATGTTCGTTCATCAGGGAGATGCGTTGTATCCCGGATTAACCGGATTCAGGCAAAGATACTGTGCCAGCGTGCGGAAGCAGAGGGATTTACCCTGACCTGCCATAATGCAGCGCGGATGGCAGTCCTTTCCATGGGAAAACCGGTCAATCCAACTGGCGGCGTCATTGCGGTCATAACTGCAGGGACATCCGATATCAGGGTTGCAGAAGAGGCACGCGTCATTGCATCTGAAATGGGGTGTCAGGTTCGTACCGCCTATGATGTTGGTGCAGCAGGAATTCACCGCCTTTATCCCGCAATCAGGAAATGCCAAGATGCCCATGTCTATGTCGTAGCAGCCGGGCGCGAGGGGACTCTCCCGGCAGTCGTTGCTGGACTGGTTGACCGGCCGGTGATCGGGGTTCCGGTCAGTACCGGCTATGGATATATGGGGAAGGGGAAGGCAGCTCTGGCAAGCATGCTTCAGTCCTGTTCAGTTCTGACAGTTGTGAACATCGATGCAGGGTTTACCGCGGGAGCCATGGCTGCCCTGATCGCAAATATGGTGGTAGGTCAATGATTAGGGCTTTTTACATAGGTCGATTCCAACCATATCACAACGGGCATCAGTACGTCCTTGAAAAAATTGCGGGAACGGCAGATGCTATCGTGATTGGTGTCGGGAGTGCACAACTCAGCCACGAAAAGGAGAATCCGTTCACTGCGGGGGAGCGCATCCTCATGATTACCGAATCCCTGGAGCAGGTCAGGGTTCCACTCTATGTGATTCCCATTGAAGATATCAAGAGAAATGCCCTATGGGTTGCCCATGTCCGTTCCATGGTTCCACCCTTCGATATGATATATTCGAGCAACCCTCTCGTGATGCGTTTGTTTTCGGAAGAGGGGATCCCTGTTCGATCTCCTGCTATGTATGAACGGGAACTTCACTCGGGGACAGAGATACGCCGGAGAATTCTCAAGGGTGAGGACTGGGAGAACCTTGTACCCTCTTCTGTCGCAGAGATAATCCGGGATATTGGTGGTGTGGAACGTATCCGGCAGATTGCAAGAGACGATTGTGATGTGAACGATTCATCTGCAGGGCATGCTCTTTAAGAGGGGGTTGAATTGTTCAAACGGATCAGATCACTGTTCAAACCGGCGAAAGAACCCGAAGCGGTCGTGTATACGCTGGGAGAATTTCCATCACTTGTTGATTCAAGGGAGAAGGATATCATCCGTATTCTATCAGAAAAGACCCAGAAACAGAGGAATACCATCCGGGATCTTCGTTCTGCTTTAAAAGAATTGGTACAGGATCTGGCTTCGAAAGAGAGAGAGGAAGCATTTCACCCAAAACTCGAGACTATTGCAAAAAATACATTGCCACTCTTTGAACGGGCGATGTTCTCTTCTCTCTCAAAAGACCTGCCGGAGGATCCCGAGATGTTTTACCATGCTGCGACAGAGAGTCTCAAGGGTTGCGTGAAAGGGCTTTCCGGGCAGGGAAGATATCTGCAGGGTGTTTTTCCCGAGGAGATGAAAGAGATCCGGGAGATGGTGGACCAGATCGGCCGGGAGATGAATGCTATGACCCCCGCTATTGCCGAAGCCCGGAATCAAAGGGCACTCCTCTCAACAGTACGTGCAGATCTCACCCGCCTCAATGCAGCTGAGAAGGAAAAGAAACGTGGAACTGATGAGGTAGACCTGTTAAAGGAAGAAATTGCCCGGGAAAAGGGAGATTATGACCGGCTCCGTAACAGGATCGATACCATCAATGAGGCCGTAAAGACGGGGAGTCTTCGGGACCTGAGGGAAGAGCTTGCCGAATTGAACAATGAATTCCTTGATGAAGAGCGGGCTTTACAATCTGATCTCTCCGTAATAGCACATGTCTTCCGGAAAGCGGAGAAAGTCCTCATCAGAACAATGGGAGCGGCTGCAGGTAAGGATCTCGAGTTGTTTGTGGATACTCTCGCAGGGACCGGAATCCCTGCAGAGGACCAGATTCTTCCCGGCCTCAGCCGATTATTACCAATCATTTCGAGCATGATTGAATCAGGCGATTTGATTCTGAAAAACAAGGAGGAAAAGGAGCTCTTCTCAAAGGAAATTGATCTGCCTGCCCGGGTAAGGGAGGGGTATACACGAAGGGAGGCGGCATACCGCCTTTTTCATGCAAAGGAGCGTGTATATCAGGAAACCCCTATCCTGACAGAACTATCGGTCGCAAAGAGAGAAGCAGAGCGACGAGAGGCCCATATCGAAGCGCTAAAGTCCCGCTTATCGGGTATAGTGCAGAAAAATGCAACACTGGAACACGAAATCCCTGATCTTGAAGAGCGAGTACATGGTGGTGTTGAGAAGTTACTCGGTCATGTTGTGTTAATTAAGTCTGAGGATACATGAGTGCAGGATGGATCCTATTGATGATCCCTGATTGGAAGAAGCAGAAGGGATATGATGGCAGATAACCAGTATCGCATTCTGGAGGTGACGAAGGGAAAGGTCCCCTGCCTTCCCTGGAAGGATGAGACTATTGAACACTGCAGGTTCTGTGTTCATTCGAGATATTTCCGGGTGAGAGGGGAATACATCAAATCTCCTGCACTGGCCTATTGTCTCCGCCATCGTGCCACCGATGAGGTGGAGCTGAAGGTTGTTGATGCAGTACAATGCGCAGACAAGGATGGAGAAGGATACCGGAGTATGATGAACATCATTGGGTAATTTCTCACGGGCTCTTCCAGAACTCCCACCACTTTTTACTCTGGAAGGGCACAGGTTTCATCTCCCGTACCAATTCGACATCAATAATATGGTGAATGAGTTTCACCTCTTCGGTCAGCTCCTTGAGTGACTGTTTCATTGCCTCGAGGGAAAGCCTGAGATCATTATATTCTTCAAAGGCCCGTTTCTGGTTCAGGTTGGACGGAGTTGTCCCGGTAGCCTTGGTAAAACCGCTCTCTATCAGTTCGAGGATGGCGCGGTTACGGTCGATACCATTCTCCTTAGCATATTTATCGACGAGCTCCATCATCTCTGTATCGGTGGTGAACGATATCCTGATGACCATGTCTCCCTCTCCGCGTACGTTACCTCATAGTGATTATCATAAAGGTAAAAAACCCACCCCTGCGTTCAATCGCAAAAAAGGGCGATGATGGGATCCAGCCGGACATGACGCTCAAATTCAGTCGCCAGATCCTCATACATATCCCTGTCCTGGTCCGTTGAATCCAGCTCAAAGTCCAGACCTTTTTTTGCGTAGAGATAGGAGAGAAGTGCATGGATGGCAGACTGATTCTCGAAAAGGCCGTGAAGATAGGTCCCTATCACCATCCCGTCCTTGGATACTGCCCCTTCTCCTGCAAATGCCTCCTTGTCACCGGCACGATCAGTCTCCCCCATATGAATCTCATATCCTTTCACCACACCCATACTGGAAAGAATCGGGCCATTCAAAAGTGCCTCGCGGTATACCTGCCTGGTAACTTTCTCGTAGCGGGAGAATCGTGTAGTGACTTCGAGGAGGCCAATCCCATCATATCTCCCGCAGCGGGATTCGAGCCCTTCATCAATAATCTCTTTCCCCAGCATCTGGTACCCTCCGCATATTCCGATAATAGGAATGCCCCTTTCCCGCGCCGTGACAATTCCAGTCGCTGTACCGCTTGACTGAAGCAGAAGAAGGTCATCAATGGTATTCTTGGTGCCGGGTATGATGATACAGTCGTATTCCCCGAGCGGTTCACCCGGCTTCACATAATGCACGGCTGCGTACCGTTCGAGCTGTTCAAAATCAGTAAAATTTGAAATACGGGGCAGTCTTATAATGGCGATCTTAACAGGAAGGTTACCGGACCTCTTGTCCCCGATTGAAAGGGAGTCCTCGCTTGGGAGAGGAATTGAAAATACCGGCATAATTCCGAGCACAGGGATCCCGCAGAGATCTTCGATAATCTGAACACCCTCTTCGAAGAGGGCTGGATCCCCCCTGAACTTATTGATGACGATACCCATCACTCTCGGCCGGATATCCTCCGGGAGAAGTGACAGGGTCCCATACACCTGTGCAAATACACCGCCCCGTTCAATGTCTGCAACAAGAAGGACCGGGAGACAGAGTTCCCTTTCCACCCTGATATTCGCAATATCCCGGGAATAAAGGTTCAGTTCGGCAGCACCCCCTGCTCCTTCGGCAACGATATGGCCATACTCTTCGATAAGACGCCGGGCAGAAGCAACTGCGATGGAGAGGAGGTGATCAGTTTCACGATAATACTCCGAAATGCGCAGGTCTTTCCAGGGTCGTCCCTTCAGCACTACCTGGGAGACCATCTCACCTTTGGGTTTCAGTAAGATCGGATTCATATCGGCATCCGGCTCTATCCTCGCAGCAAAAGCCTGCATTGCCTGCGCAATACCGATCTCAGCACCATCTCTTGTAATATAGGAATTCAGGCTCATATTCTGCGATTTGAAGGGTGCTACCCGAATTCCACGGTTTGAGAGGATCCGGCAGAGGGCTGCAACGACAGTGCTCTTTCCAACGTGCGATGCAGTACCTAGCACAAGAAGAGACATTCTGC
Organism: Methanoregulaceae archaeon; assembly: GCA_028679315.1. GTDB lineage: Archaea > Halobacteriota > Methanomicrobia > Methanomicrobiales > Methanospirillaceae > UBA9949. The sequence goes on along the minus strand of JAJRBU010000273.1, from coordinate 9,290 downwards.
AGGAAAGGTGTGCATGGAATTTAAATAAAAGGTATTCCTTGTAGTCTTCATATGGCTCTGTCCGAAGCAGGGAGGATTCTCCTTGAGAGCCGTTACCTTCTCCCTGGAGAGGGTATATCCGATATGTTTCAACGCGTCGCCAGGGCTGTGAATACTGGCAGGGAGGCACAGTTCTGCCAGATGATGCAAAATCTCCTCTTCCTCCCGAACTCCCCTACTCTCATGAATGCCGGGACCCCCAAAGGCCAGTTATCAGCTTGTTTCGTGCTCCCTGTAGAAGATTCGATTCCAGGTATCTTTACTGCCCTCAAACAGATGGCGTTGATCCATAAAAGCGGGGGAGGTACAGGATTTTCTTTTTCCCATATAAGACCTGCAGGGGATCGTGTCGGCACAACTGCCGGGATTGCAAGCGGCCCTCTTCCCTTCATCCGTGTTTTCGATGAAGCCACTACCGCATTAAAACAGGGAGGTAAGAGAAGGGGAGCGAACATGGGTGTTCTTGCATCATCGCACCCAGATATTTTCTCATTTATCCGGGCGAAGAAGAATCCAGATCTGAAAAATTTTAACCTTTCAGTTGGCTTCGATCGTCATTTCTTCGATTCCCTTGCCCGGAAAGGGACGTATGATCTGATAAATCCAAGAAATGGAGAGATCTGGGATACCGTTGAAGCACAGATGCTCTGGGTAGAACTCTGTTCTGCAGCCTGGCAGTGCGGGGATCCGGGGATTCTTTTTCTTGACCGGATCAATGAAATGAATCCGGTTTCTGGTCTTGGCAGGATTGAAGCAACCAATCCCTGTGGTGAACAGCCACTTCTGCCTTATGAGAGCTGCAACCTCGGGAGTATCAACCTTGCGGGTTTTGTTCGAAAGGGTGAGCTTGATGAGGACAAGCTCAGATCGGTCGTCAGGCTTGGTATTGAGTTCCTCGATGCAGTGATTGACATCAATGCCTATCCCATACCCAAGATAAGGGAACAGACTCTCCTCACGAGGAAAATCGGTCTGGGGGTAATGGGTCTGGCAGATGCCCTGATCCTCATGGATATTCCTTATGCATCTTCAGAAGGCCTTTCCCGTACCGAATCAATCATGCGCCTGATACAGCACGAGGCTCATGCTACCTCTGAGGAGATAGGTGAGAAAACCTGGTCATTTCCTGCAATCGGGCAGAGTTGTTATTCCGGTCCAATGCGGAATGCAACCGTGACAACGATTGCACCAACTGGATCACTCCACCTCATTGCAGGAACAAGCAGCGGGATTGAACCCCTCTTCTCGTTAGCATTTTCCCGTATCATCAATGGAAAAGTGATGAGATTTATCCATCCCGTTATCAGAAAGTTAGTCGAATCACTTCCAAATGGCCTGTCTCTGATCGAACAAATACAGAAGACCGGGAGCGTTCAGGATCTGCCGATCAGGGATTATGAAAAGGAATTGTTCCGTATTGCCCCTGAAATCGAGCCAGAGTTCCATGTCAGAATGCAGGCAGTGGTGCAGCAGTTTGTGGATAACGCGGTTTCAAAAACGGTCAACCTGCCTGAACATGCCACCACTGAAGACATATCCAGAATATTTCTCCTTGCAAGGGAACTTGGGTGCAAAGGGATCACGGTATACCGGTACAACAGCAGAGAAGACCAGGTGTTGTCGAGGGGGTGCGACACCTGCCGGGCTGACCGTCTGGGTGGCTGACGGACCGCAATATTCCTGTTATACAGTAATCCCGGCGCTGTCAATCCCTTTTCAAGGGCAGTGGTGTCCTGAAAAGGCTGGAGTAATGCCAACAAATATATAAAAGAGAACTTGAACGTACTTGTAATGAATGGTGGGATCTGTCCGACGTGTGGATTACCTAAAGAACTTTGTATCTGTGAGGAAGTAGCAAAAGAACAGCAGCGGATCAATGTAAAGGTCAACAAGAGGAGATACGGCAAGGAAGTAACGGTGATTGAAGGCCTTGATCCGACTGATATTGACCTTGAAGACCTCTCAAAATATCTAAAAGGCAAACTCGCCTGTGGCGGAACCGTAAAAGAGAGTTCCATCGAGTTACAGGGAAATCACAAGGATCGTGTCAAAGATCTCCTGGCGAAAAAGGGATATAGCGTGGAAAATATCTCATGACCGAGTAATTTTTCCGATATTTCTTCTCTTGTATTCATTTGTATTCTCTCGTTTCCAGGAATTGTCTTTCTGATTACCTGGAATATTGACTACTCATATTAATTGATCGTATGAGAGTTGCGAGAGATTTCTATTTGTCCAAACCCTGCAGGTATATACATCAATTCTTTGAGGAAGAGGGCATTTTCAGGTTAAATCCTAGTTTGGGTCATGACTCGTGCAAGCGGGAAACACCCCGACATCTGGTAGGACTCTCGTATGAATAACAGGGCATTTCCCCATAGCATGATTTAAAGGAAAAACGTCCCCCCCTTCATCGCTCGGATTTTTTCTTCTTTTTTGCCCCGGACATGGAGAGAAGATCGACCGCATAGCTCCCCTCCCTCCCAAGTCCTACAACCCGATCATCGGACTGGGCCATTTTCTCAATATTGAGTTCATAGGTCCCGGGTGCAACAATCCGGATGCTCTCCACCCTGGATCCTACATTATCCTCCAGGGGATATTTTTCAGATGCTTCGGAAGGTGGAGAAGCGGGAACAGGAGTGTCCCTATCAGCAGGAATCCTTTTCAGCCGAATATCCGGGCGCTCGAAGTAAAATTTTTTTCCTCCACACTCTGAGCAGCCGATCAGGATCTCTGCAGAAGAGTCAGGATATACTTTCCCGCATTTGGCGCAGGTATGAACCATGCCTTCACCGTGATGAAACCCATGCACTGATCATATCCTTGTCTTTCCTGATCATGCGCAACTGATTTGCTGGTCCGATAACCGTCAGACGCGATTCGGGTCTGGTTCGACCAAGAAGCCTTTGCAGGAATCCGGGTGCTTCCTCATGAGATGGATATGTCTCGATCTCAATTCCGTTAAATCCATCGGGAAGGATCTCATGCATCGTCATCTCGATCAACTTACCCTGCTCTTCGGGATCGAGCCCTTTTTCAAGAATCACAATCGTTCCCTGTCGGACATCATCGAGAATCATGTGGATCTTTTCCATGGAAGTCAGCTTTGAAAGCCGTTCTTCTGATATCAGGTCAATCTGAACACCCTGTTGCATGATCCCTCACCCAAAATGTAATACCATTTTTTCATAGAGCTCCTCGATATTGCTCCCTTCCGTGCAGGAGATCGGGATGACAGGATGCTGGGGGAAGGCCGTCCTGATTCGCTGCGGGCTTGCATCGGGGAGATCAATCTTGTTTGCCACAATAAGGACCGGGAGTTTTCTGCTCTCGATAATCCCTACCATCATGATGTTCACCTGCAGAAAGGGATCTTCGGTGCTGTCAAGCATGTATATCACCCCATCGATATCTTCACGAAGCCAGTGCATTGCCTCGGCGACCCCTTCTGTTGCCTCGCGGGCACGTGTAATTGCCTCCTCCTTTCCCACGCCATACTCCAGGAACTCTTTATAATCGATCTTTGTGGTCACTCCCGGTGTATCCACGATATCTATAGTGATGGTGCTGCCGTTGTTGCCGGTAATGGTGATATCTTGCTTCCGTGTTGCCCTCCTGGTTTCGTGTGGAATCTCACTTACCGGGCCTATCATCTCCCCAGTCCAGTCCCTTGCTATGCGATTTGCAAGTGTTGTCTTACCCGCATTTGGGGGGCCATAAATCCCGATACGAGAGCGCCTTTTTTTGAAAAAAGCCATGAGAAATTTTGAGACTCGATTTTTAGCCTGGACAAAAATACTCATACATCACCTCAACGCGGCAAATGATCCGGATTACCCTCCTCATGGCCGGCTTTCTGTTATAAGGTATTGAATAATGTCATTATTATGGTTTTTGTACTGGTTTCCTGCCTCTATGGTAAAGGAGATTTAATATGCATCGATTAGTTAATATTGATGGCTCGCAGTAATGGATACTGCGTATCCCAGTTCTTAAGGGACGCCAATTGGGGGTGAATGATTGAAAAAATCCTCAGATTCGATCCGGTTCGAAACGCGGGTGCCGCTGATAGAGGTGATGAAGGGAAATCCAACCACTATTCAGTCCGACGCATCCGTAGCTCGGGCAGCCATGGCAATGTGCCGTGATGAGGTGGGGAGCTGTATCGTGCTCCATGACGACCTCCCTATCGGTATTGTGACCGAAGAAGATATCAATTGCAAGGTGGTTGCCAAGGACAAGAAGCCAGGTGCAGTACTGGTAAACGAAGTGATGAGCACCCCCTTGATCACCATACGTTCTGACAAAACCGTGCGCGACGCTGCTCATATGATGATCAGGAATCGTGTTCGCAGATTGCCTGTGGTCGATGATGAAAACAGGGTCATCGGTATTGTAACAGTAAGGGATATTCTGACCGTCTCAACCGAGATTAACGAACTCATGAATGATCTGGTCGAGATAAACAGGCTTGAAGAGATTGAAGTTGGCGTCTGCAGCAGGTGTGGACAGATGTCCGATGATCTACGGCGTATCGACAATGTGATGCTCTGCACATCATGCCGCGAGGAGGAACTCCTCCAATGAAGACAGCGGCAGATTTCATGGTTGAATTTCCAGCACTCAGGCCGGATGACCGTATCACGAAAGCACGCCAGATCCTTCGTGAGAACATCTACCGTGAGGTTTATGTGCATGATGGGAAACGAAGGCTGATGGGGTATATCGATATCACCGATGTCCTTCGTGTTACTGCCACGAAATCTGACGTTACTATCGAAGGATATCTGAAGGATATCACTCCTGTTTTGCAGAGTGATACCGTAGGAATTCTCCTTGAAACAATCAGGAAGATTAAAACTGACAGTGTGCCGGTTGTGGATGATCACGGTGTCTTCCTTGGAGGGGTACTTTTATCAGAACTCTTCCCAGTCGTTATAACAATGCAGCGACTTCATGGATCCGTGAGCGATTCAATGACCCGGAACGTTATCACCTGTTCAGCAGGAGATACGGTCCAGCGGATCCATGCGCTCATCATCGCCACCGGTTATTCTGCATTTCCGGTAATCAAGAAAAAAAAGGTTGTTGGGATGATCTCCCGGCGTGATCTCCTGAAAGACGGGAGATGGCGTGCTGCATCAGAAACAACGACAACCGTTGACAGCCTCATGACAACCCCGGTTGTTACCTCCAGACCTGATGATGACATCCGGACCGCTGCTGATATTATGGTGAAACACGACATAAGCCGGCTGCCGGTCATTGAGAATGATGCAATAATCGGGATCATTGATCGCCATGATATCCTGAAATGCATTGCCTGAGAAGGGATTCCGCAACGGGTTTTATCCCTTCGGAACGAACCGAATGAATCGCCTCTCTCAAACAATAATCATGAAAAGAGGGATGATATGCAAACAAATGACCGTAATTTCAAACAGGGCGACAAACTCCTGAAAATGCCGGGTAAACTCGATCGGGGGCCGGTCGAGTTCAAGTCCCACATCGTGGCACGGGAAGGTGAGATCATGGCCATTGCAACCCGCGATGTTGTTTCGGTTCCCCCAACCATGCCGATCCTCGCCGCGGTAGAGACTATGACCAATTGCGGCTTCCGGCGGCTTCCTGTCGTGGATGCGGGAAGCAGGAAGCTCCGGGGGATTGTTACCTCAGGGGATATCATCAATTTCATGGGGGGAGGCGATAAGTTCAACCTGGTCCGGATCAAGCATGATGGAAACCTCTTATCCGCCATCAATGAGGCTGTTCGGAGCATCATGACCCAGCAGATGACAACCCTTCCCGATTCGGCCTCTATCAATGATGCGATTGATATCATTGTCAATCGGAAAGTCGGCGGGATGCCTATTGTCGATAACGAAGGTGTACTTGTCGGTATCGTGACAGAACGGGATGTTATGAAGGTCCTCGCAACTGAAAAATCCAGCCTTTGCGTCAATGATATCATGAGAACAGCGCTCAGAGTAACTGATCCTGACTGCACTATCCGGACTGTCACAAGGGATATGACGACTCACCGATTCAGGAGGCTCCCCGTGGTGAGTAATGACGTAGTATATGGAATTATCACTACAACCGATATTATGAAATACCTCGGAACAAAAAGGGTATTTTCTCAACTGGAAACAGGTGACATTACCGAGGTGATGGATCTCGCGGTGCGAAACCTCGTATCAGGGAAACTCTTCACGACATCCCCTGAACGGAGTATCAATGAAGCTGCGAGGGAGATGCTCGATCGGAATGTGGGAGCCCTGCCGGTAATTGAGAATGCACGGCTGGTAGGCCTGGTAACTGAATTTGACCTGGTAAAAGCCCTCTCAAGGAAGTGAGCCTGGTATGAAAGCAGGTGATGTGATGAGCTCCCCGGTCTTTATCGTCGATTCGGGTGAAAATGTCGCACGAGCACGCAATCTCATGCTTAAGCACAGAATCTCTCGTCTCCCGGTTCTGGAGAAGTCCGTCCTTACCGGGATTATTACAAAAAAGGATATCGGATACCGCCTCCGCCAGAGCGAACCCTTGTGGCGGCGGCGGCCAATCGACAGCATTCCTGTGACGGCCCTCATGACTCCGGATCCTGTCACCGTCATCATGGATACACCCATAAGACAGATCGCATCGCTTATGATTGAACGAGATATCTCTGGAGTTCCGGTGGTACTGGAGTCAGCCGGGATAGCGGGAATAGTTACCAAATCGGACCTGATGAAATCAGCACAGATCGGTTCATTAACGATGCGCGTTGAGGAGGTAATGGAAGATGTTATCACCGTGAGCCGCTATCATTCTCTCGACCATGTTGTCGATCTCATGAGGGAGAGGAATGACAAGGTAGTCGTAGTAAATAATGATGGGAGTCTTGCAGGAATTGTCACCGAGAGCAACCTCGCATTTTTCCTGTATTCCAATCAAAGGGCCGATCTCCCGGTGAAAGATATCACCCGCTTACGGAAGGATGAATCGGGAGGAAAAAAGATGTTACGATATGTCTACGAAACCGCGGTTATTGCAGAAGATTTGATGTCGCGTCCTGTTGTGACAATCCATGCCAATGCATCACTTGGGGAGGCAGTTTCAGTGATGCGTAATCAGTCTATTAACAGTCTGGTAGTTGTTGAGGATCAGGAACTCAGGGGAATAATAAAGAGAGACGATATTATAAAGGAAGTTGCACAATGACCGAAGAACTCTTTGTCAAGGATGTTATGTCACGTCCGGTCACCATTGCAAAATCTGCGGTGATCACGGAAGCGCTCGATAAAATGCTGAATGAGGGTATCGATCCGCTCATTGTGATGAATAACAATTCTGTTGTGGGAACCGTATCCCGATGGAGCGTTGCTGAAAAACTGGGAACGAAGCGTAATTCATCCATCTCTCCAAATTCAATCCATGTCGCGAACACGGTGGAAGAGGATTTCACTACCGTCTATCCTGATCAGGATGTAGAGATCCTGATTCCGCTCCTCCAGGCCTACAAGATCGTTGTAGTATATGACGAGGATCACAGGCTTATTGGTAAAGTGACCGCTGAAGATCTGCTCAAGGTATATCGCCCGAATGGCGCACTCGAGGAAGTAATAGAGGAGGCATGCACCATTGATACAGAGGAGCGGGTGGTTCATTTACGCAGGAGGATGATCGATGATAAAATCGTCAGGTTTATTGTCACTGATCAGGACCGGATGGTAGGAATCGTAACGGAGACCGATGTGGCGGTTGCGATGCGTAACTTCCGCGAGGTCGTCGATGACAAGCATCAGGACCACCGGATCAGGAATCTCCTCGTCAAGGATATCATGAGCAAACAGGTTCTCACAGTTGATGCCGGATCGACTATCGATGAGGTGATCAATCTTATGATTACCAAGAAGATCAGCTCAGTTCCAGTCATCAGGGGCGGAAGTCTTGCAGGTTTGGTAACCCGGGACTCTCTGATCCGGTCCCTTTAACTTTTCCGGAAAAAACGCCAGTATAGCGGATTTTTTTCAAAATCATTATTATGCTCCGGCAGAAACGAATGTAACAGCTATGGATATGAAACCCAGGACGCCAGTTCAACCAACAAACGACGTTTCCCGTCTTCTTGAAGGGATGAGCGCAACCGGGTTTCAGGGGAAGAAACTCGGGGAGTCACTGGATGTCTGGGCACAGATGTGTCAGGATCCAGACTGCACCATCCTCCTCGGTCTTTCAGGAGCGATGATTCCGGCAGGGATGCAGCAATGCCTGATTGAGCTTGTTGAAAACCGGTACGTTGATGTCATCGTTTCTACAGGGGCTAATATCTTCCATGACGTCTGTGAACATTTTGGCATCAGTCATTACCTCGGTTATCATCAGGCTGACGACTGCCACCTGTTCTCAAAGGGAATTGACAGGATCTATGATATATTTGCATACGAAGAGCAATTCCGGAGTATCGACCTCAAATTTGCCGATTTCGCCGGCAGTATTGCACCTTTCTCCTGTTCATCATCAGAATTTATTCGAAAGTTTGGTATGTGGATGATCAGCCAGTATCCCGACCGGAGATCACTGCTCTCTGAATGTGTGAGGCAGAAGGTCCCTGTTTTCATCCCCGCTCTGTGCGATTCTTCAATCGGTATAGGGCTCATGGTTGCACGACGGAATGGTATACAAGCCCACATCGACCAGATCGCGGATGTTGATGAGATTGCCCGTATCGTGGAAGGATCAGAAAAAACAGGCGTTGTGTACATCGGTGGAGGAGTTCCCAAAAATTTCATCCAGCAGACCCAGGTAATTGCGGACATGTATGATGCAGGCCAGGAGGGTCATGCATATGCTATCCAGTATACCACCGATGCCCCTCACTGGGGGGGACTCTCGGGATGTACATTCGAGGAGGCCATTTCCTGGGGCAAGGAGGCGCCCCTTGCACCAAAGGTTCAGTGTTTTTGCGATGCAACTATTGCACTTCCGTTCGTTACCTCCGGCCTTATCGCGCGCGACATCAGAAGGGCGGGACACTCCTCCCTTTGAAATCAATGTGGGTTCCCTGAACTACAGGGACCCAAAGTGTTATTATCCGATCATTCCAAATAATAACGCACCATTCATGGAGCGGCACAGCGCGGTGCTGCGAGTGTCGAAAGATGCGAGATTCTCCTGTTGAGGTAGCCAAGCCTGGTATGGCGCAGGTTTGCTAAACCTGTGTCCCCCTGGGACTCGAGGGTTCAAATCCCTCCCTCAGCGCT
>JAJRBU010000223.1 GCA_028679315.1 Methanoregulaceae archaeon | reverse complement strand
ACAACCCGGCTGGTGGCCTGAACCTTATCGAGCTGAATGACGGTGACAAGGTCGAGTTCTATTACGCGGCCGGTATTGCAGATCCGGCAGATCTCGCTGCCGTAAAGGCAGCAGCCACCGCTGCGGTGAAGACCGTTGCTTCAACCGGCGTCATTCCCACGGACTGGTCCATCGTCCTCGATGGTGTAAAGACAGAGATCGTGACGAAGAGCTACTTTGAGTCCGGTCTTGCCTGTGCTGCATCCGGTCACCAGGTCTTCTGGACCGATGGGGATGGGAATGAATGGGGTGGCGTACCGCTTTGGGTGCTTGCTGGCATGGTGGATGACGATCCCGATGTCGGGCCGCTCCACTTTAACTTCAACGATGACCTTGCCACACAGCATTATGAAGTGAAGGTGATCAGCTCCGATGGATGGTCAGCGGTATTCGACAGTGCTGCTATCGCCCGGAGCAGCGATTACCTCGTTGCCAATACCATGAATGGCGAACCGCTCATCTACGGCGGTGAGAAGCCTTCGTGGCCGCTCCACCTGAAAGGCGCAGCGGTCCTCGGTGGCCAGCAGGTTGGCGGTATTGTCCGCATCGAGCTGAACAACCTCCCGGAGCCACCCGCCGGCTGGACGCTCGAGATGCTCGGTGAAGTGGGCGATGTTATCACCCAGGAAGAGTTTGAAGAAGGTCTCGCCTGCCCCGTCGCCGATCACTACATCGAGTGGACTGATATCTCGGGCAATGTCTGGTCAGGCGTGCCCCTCTGGGTGCTCCTCGGGACCGTAGACGATATCGAGCTTGCAGACCACTGGACCTTCAATGATGATGTGGCAGCGGCAGGTTACACTGTAAGGGTGAACGCAAGTGACGGGTTCAGCAAGACCTTCTCTGGTACAACTGTCGCCCGTAACGACACCTACATTGTTGCCAACAAGATGAACGGCGCACCGCTGCCGGACAGCGCTTTCCCGCTCCGGCTTGTAGGGAGTAGCGTTACGAAAGCCGACGGCTCCCTTAGCGGATCAGCAGTGGGGAAGATCGTAAAGATCGAGATCCTCGAACTTCAGACACCCCCGGCTGCACCGGGCAGCTACAACCTTGCGGTTAAAGGAAAGATCACCGATGTCTTCTCCCAAATCGAGATCGAAGACGGACTTGCTTGCCCGTCGTCAGGACACCTGGTGACCTGGACACAGGAGATCAAGGATGACAGTGGAACCATCACCGAGACCCATGAATGGTCTGGCATCCCGCTCTGGTTCCTGGCCGGCTGGGTCGATGACCGGGTCCCGCACGAGTTCAACTCGGTCCAGGCCTCTGCCGGGTACAAGATAACCGTAAGAGCTTCTGACGGTTATGCCAAGGACTTCCAGGCATCTGATGTAGCCTGGAGCGATGATTATATCGTTGCCACCATGAAGGACGGCGCCCCGCTGCCCACAGACAAGTGGCCGCTCCAGCTGGTCGGTGACGCACTGGCCAAGGCGGACGGGACCCTCGGTGGGATGAGCGTCTCGAAGATCGCCGAGATCGAGCTTACTGAATTTGGAGTCCCGACTGAAATCCCGAAGGTCCATATCGTTAAGTACGCTGCCGATGGAATGACGGTCATTGACGAGGCTACCGTTGATTATACCCAACTGCAGGAGCAGTTCACGGTCGTTGGTGATGGGGAGACCCAGTACAGGTACCAGGGTGTCACCATGGACCCGGAGGATATCTGGGGAGAGTCCGACGAGACCAAGGGCGGGTTCAAGATCTCAAATGCCGTGAAAGGTACCCGGGTGATTGACTTGGTGAGCCTTGTCGGCGGCATGGGTGAAGGCACGGATATCGTGTTCGTTGCCAGTGATGGTTTCAAGACCACGCTGCCCTACTCATGCATTTACACCACCCCTGAGATCCAGGCCCGGCAGGGTGATGCGATTCTCGCATGGTATGCCGACGGGAACTATGTGCCCGGTTATGCAGATGGTATGAGGCTCTTCTTCATGCCCGAGGATACCATCTACGGTCAGTGGGACATGCACGAGACCATCCCGGCAGGGTACTGGCACTACTACTACCAGGCATACATGCCCCCAAGTCCCTACGCACCAGGTATTCTCTATCCCTCCTGCGCAGGGCTTTCAGCGAAGTACGTGACCGAGATCAGGGTCTACACGACACCGGAGTCGACCTGGGACCTCCACCTTGACGGAACCAGGGTTGGGGGAATTGAATATACCATCGCAAAGGGCTATTTCGAAGCAGCGCTCGCCTGCCAGATGGGGGCAAACCACGATGCGAGTTACACTGATGCCAGCGGGAACGTCTGGACCGGCATGCCGCTCTGGTTCCTCCAGGGATTCGTGGACGATGCCGACCAGCACTCCAACAATGCCTACAACGAGGCACTTGCCCTGCAGGGCTACGATATCATCGTGATGGCATCCGATGGCTACAACAAGACCTTCAATAGCGTTGACACGGTCCGCAGCACGGGATATATCGTGGCAAACACCCTTAATGGATACCATATCCCTGAGTCTGACGCCAGTTGGCCTCTTCGGCTGGTCGGAGACGATGTCTCCAAGAGGGATAATGTCAAGAAGGTCAGTACCATCATCCTGAACTTCAAGCCAAATGTGTCCATGGCGTATCCGAGCCAGGAATCGCTCTGGCCGTTAAATAACCAATACATCGATGTCACCATTGAGGGAGTCATCGATCCCTACGATGAGGTCACCATTTGCATCATATCGATTACGAGTGACGAACCAACCACCGCGGGTAACAAGAACATGGCACCCGATGCAGATCCTTCTTGTATCGGCACTGATACTGCTCGTATTCGTGCCGAAAGGCTTGGAGATGGCAATGGAAGGGTATACATGATCACCTTTGTTGCAACCGACAGCATGGGTGCAGAGGTGGAGGGCACGGTGAAGGTCTGTGTACCGCATGACCAGGGGAAGATCTCAGAGTGTATCGATGACGGACAACTCTACGACGCTACATTGACAAACTGAATCGATCTAGCTCGAAATAACATGCCGTCTTAAAGAAAGATGGCTGAACCTCTTTTTTTCCTGATAGCAGACCTAAAAACATCATTCATCAGAGTGCAATGGATTCTAAATGGAGGGTTCGCTGCTTTTTCCAACGCAGATACTGAAAATTTTTCCCTCGTGATGAATTTTGATAGGATAAAAAAATACCGGGATTTCGATGGTACAACAATAAATCGCTAAACAGCCTGCTGAAACATCCGCACTTACGCCCCTTCATCCCTGCCTTCTCCCTCCCCCTCGGTTCCTTCCTCATCACTGGCTGGCCCGCTGATCCCGCAGTGGTACTCGTCTTCCGTGCACCAGACCTCGATCACGGGGGATTCGGGCATCCCTGCAAGGGGGCATTTCCTCCCCGGGATCACCTGCTCTTCGCGGACCACCTGGCCGTTCTTCATCCGGTAGACGAGCCGGAACTCCCAGGTATCCCCGAGCGTGACAGTCCTGTTGAAAAAGACCTCCCTGGCAAGACCATACGATGAATACACCCCGGGGGAGATCTCGAAGAGTACTCCCCGCATATACCGCCTGACATACCACCTGAGGTCGGCTACGAGGGATAAGGCACTTCCGAGTGATGCAACTGATATGGCAATCCCTGACGGGGTCTCGACCGGGCGATAGAACCGGAGTGCCTCCCTGCTCGTCTCGGAGTTCGAGAGTTCGCGATACAGGGCTACTCCATCCTTTGGGAGGAAGAGGACGTTCATAGGTCTGTTGCAGATACTATAGTCAGCCGGAATTTATAGGCTCCCCGGTTATAGTGCGGTACGATATCTATAGACTTCCCGCCTGGATAACCGATCCCCGTGAATGAATAAAGGGAGAACAGGGACCATCCTGTTTGCAGAAACCGGTCCTCTTCTTCTTCTCATCGCAGAATAAGGCTGCCAGGATGATGACAGAAGAGGAGATCATCCGCTCGGGATAGGACGGGAATGCTGACCTGTATGAAAACTGTTCTTACATGCTTCTGCCTCAGTAGAGAGGACTGCCCCCGTAGAGGTATGACACCAAACACTTCAAAAAAAGGAGATTTAGGTATACATCCGGAGATCAGTGACGACTTCTGCCTTCACCTTCCGGACCGCTTTCTCGAAGTCTTCCTGGGAGACCCCTTCTGCTTCCCTTCGGACTGCCATCATACCGGCCTCGCGGCAGACTGCCTGGAGATCAGCCCCCGTCGCGTTCTCGGTCATGTCCACAACCCGGTCAAGGTCGACGTCAATCAGGGTCATCTTCCTCGAGTGGATCGCAAGGATCGCCTTCCGGCCGGCCTTGTCCGGGAGCGGGATTGCAATAGCCCGGTCGAAACGGCCCGGGCGGAGGAGAGCCGGGTCGAGCATATCAACACGGTTGGTAGCTGCCATGATCCGGACATCCCCCCGATTGTCAAACCCGTCCATCTCTGCGAGGAGCTGCATCAGGGTCCGCTGCACCTCGGCGCTCCCCGAGGTCCCGTCGTTTGTGCGGGTGCTGCCGACCGCGTCGATCTCATCGATGAAGACGATCGTGGGCGCCTTCTCGCGGGCCAGGGAGAAGAGCTCGCGGACCAGCTGTGCACCTTCACCGATGTACTTGTGGACGAGCTCGCTTCCCGACATCCGGATGAAGGTTGCCTTCGCCTCGTGGGCGACCGCTTTTGCGATCAGGGTCTTTCCCGTCCCCGGCGGACCGTAGAGCAGGATTCCCTTTGGTGGCTCGACCCCTACCCTTGCGAAGATCTCGGGCTTTGTGAGGGGGTATTCCACTGCTTCCCGCACCTCTTCGATCTCCTTCTCAAGCCCGCCGACATGGTTAAAGGTCATGTCCGGAGACTCTTCCAGTTCCATCACCCTGACACGGGAATCAAAGATGTTGCCCACAATCCGGACGATGGAGAGGGCATTGTTGACGGCAACCTTGGTCCCCGGCTTGAGCTGGCTGAAGATCTCGTCGTTCACGTGAGTAATATATTCCTGGTTATTCCCCTGCTGCCGGAGATATACCTCCCCTTTTCCGAGGAGGTCGATCACCACGGCGACAAAAAGGGGCATCCTCTTGAGCTGATTATTCTCGCGCTTGAGCTGGGCATTATCCCGGGCCAGCTCGTCGTACCTCACCTTGAGGTCGAGGAGCTGGGACTCGAGGTCCTGTGCCTTCAGCTGCCAGCTGAGCTCAGTCTCACCCCCTGGAGTGAGGATGGTTTCTTCCATATTACTATATTAGTCGGATTCCTACCATTTATTAGGTGTGATTTTGCTATTTCACGGTCGGGGCATCTCGCGGGGAAGAGGGACCGGGGATCTCCTGGTCAGCCCGGCACCCATCTCTTTTCTGTCTGGTGTCAACCCTGATACAGGGATCATTGTGGAGAAAGGCCACCCCCTTGAAGGGGAGAGTATCACCGGGAGAGTGCTCGCCTTCAGTCATGGGAAGGGATCGACCGTGGGATCGTACGTAATTTATGCCCTGGCAAGGAAGGGAAAGGCTCCCGCCGCAATCATCAACAGCAGGGCCGATCCCATCATTGCGGTGGGAGCGATCATGGGAAAGATACCCATGGTGGACGAGCCGGACGTCGATATCATGCGCCTCCGGAATGGGACCAGTGTGACCGTTGACGGTAATTCCGGCGACATTGACTATGATGGGGAAGTCCTTCCTGAACCGGGAGGATAAACAATTTTTTAAACTGGACCCGAACAAACAGTGTGTGCTATGCAGAACCAGCTTCTGATAATCATCGCTGTGGCTATGGGGTTTCTCTTCACTGCAGGCTGCACCGGGAATTTTCCTTCCGTCACACCGGACGGCTCCCTTTCCGTCCCGTCTCCAGGCCCGACCGTGACCATGCCCTCCGGGCAGTCGGTTACGGTCCAGGTGAACGAGAAAGATACCAGCTACGCGACCATCACGGTCATCTTTGCCGGCGGCGAAGGGCAGATGGCCACGAAGGATATCCTCGTCCGTGTCACGCGGGCTGATGGAGAGGTGATCATCGAGCATCTTCCCGTTGAAAAAGGGGCCGAGCTGATCATCCAGGGGACGAAGGACACCGATCGGATCGAGGTGTATGCAACCCTGAATACCGGGGTTACCTATAAGATCATTGACCAGCTTCTCCCTTACCGCACACGGGGATAATCACCTCCTTTTCTTTTTTATCGTGGCAGGACAGTACAATAGTAATGAAGGTGTATTGGCGCTATACCCACGGGACCAGGAACACATACGCCGCACTCTATGCTGCGTGCGAACGTGAGGGGTTTTTGCTTGCACCTGTCAGTGCCCCAGCCCGCGATATCACCTGTTACAGTCTCAATTCGCTGAATGCACGGAGTCTTTTACCTGAGATTGAACAGGCGGAGTGTATCACCATTGCAGGCGGCCCCTACGCCACGGCATGCTACCGGGAGGTGTCAAAAAAGGCCGATTTTGTGATTGTCGGGGAGGGGGAGTACCGGCTTCCTTCCCTGCTCTCTGCAATTGTTGGAGGAACGGCAGATTCGGCCCCTGGCATCGCTACTATGAGGGGGTACCAGCCTGCTGATTCGATGGTCCGCCTTGATGCCTGGCCCCCGTTCTCGCATATGAAAGGGTACATTGAGATATCACGGGGATGTCCGTTCTCCTGTGCCTATTGCCAGACCCCCCGTATCTTTGGCCACTGCATGCGGCACCGCAGTATCGACCAGATTGTCCTGCACGCCTCGCGATATCGTGATGCACGGTTTGTCACGCCAAACGCGCTCGCGTACGGGTCTGACGGGAGAAGCCCCCGGCTCGAAAAGGTTCGTGCTCTCCTGAAAGGTCTCCGGAACAATATTTATTTCGGGACGTTTCCAAGCGAAGTCAGGCCCGAGTTTGTCTCCAAAGAGGCTCTTTCGCTGATCACCACGTATTGTGAAAACACGAATCTCCAGTTCGGCGCACAGTCCGGTAGTGATGCAGTACTTGAGCGGCTTAAACGGGGGCATACCGTGGAAGACGTCATTCGTGCGGTGGAGTTATGTCTCGATGCAGGACTCACCCCGGTGGTTGATGTGATCGTGGGATTCCCCTTCGAGACCGGGGACGATCAACGCGCAACGGCGGACCTGATCAGGTGGATCAGCACCAGGGGGACGGTCCACGCGCACCTCTTCATGCCGCTTCCCGGAACTCCCCTCGAAGAGACATGCCCGGTTCCGCTCATCCCGGAGCTCACCCGCCTGCTCGGATCCCTTGCCCTTAAGGGGAAGGTGACCGGATCCTGGAGGGATCCAAGGATATCCTTTTGAGGTTCATGTTCGAATGATAGAGCATGATTGATGTCCTGCTTCTGGCAGACCTTCATGGTGAATATGGAAAACTCGATCCATTCCTGGATCTGAATCCCGATGCGATCTTTATTGCCGGTGATCTCACCAACATGGGTCCTGCAGAATCGGTGACCGATGTTCTTGACAGGATCGATGTCCCCTGCTTTGTAGTTCCCGGGAACTGCGATCCCAGGGAGACGATCGATGTCCTTGAACAGTCAGATTGTGTCTGCCTTCATGGCGCACAGATCAACCTTGGAAAGATCTCGATCTGCGGGATTGGAGGGTCGAATCCCACCCCCTTCAATACGCTCTTTGAACTGACCGACAAGCAGATCGATGATCTTCTTCACAAGGTCCTTGCAAAACGCGAACGTACAATGCATAATGTCCTGATCAGCCATGCACCCCCCTACGGACTCCTCGACCGGGCCAACGGGAACCATGTCGGGAGCCAGAGCGTGCGCCGTCACCTCTCCAGCTTCGACCTGGTCTGCTGCGCCCATATCCACGAGGAGCGTGGTATCGCCATTGAAGAGGGGGTAAAAGTGGTCAATCCAGGGATGGCGGCACTCGGGAACGGTGCCATAATCCATTTCGGTAATGGGCCAAAGGAGATTGAGATCGAAATGATCACGGTATAGACTGGAGCAGTTCGAGATACGACAAGAGGATCGGTTCGCCCTCTACCCCGAGCTCCTGTGCGATCTTACGGACGAACTCCTCGGGATGTTCATGCCCCGGACTCCCGGGCGCTTCAATCTCGACAAATGACCCGAGGCCTTTCACTTCATCGAGTGACACGGTAGCTCCCCGGTAAGAGTAATACTCCCTCCATTTCTCAACTTCCGCAGCCGGGGAGAAACCGAGACGGGAGAGGATCAGCTCCATCATCTCGCCGGACTCCACGACGCAGTTCAGTTCCTCGCGGGCTTTGAGCCGGAACTCCCGCTTCTTCTTCCCTTTATAGGTAAGGGTGCAGGAGCTCCCGGCGTATCGCAGCCGGAGCGCCTCATCGGTTTCGCGAAAATCGCGGTGCGGGGAGTTATAATAAATATCCCGCTCATGTACCCGTTCAGGAACGCCCTGATGGCTGAGGAGGAGCCGCTCCCGTATAGGTTCGAGGTCAGGGACGCGGGCTTTTATCTCGACTTCAAGCATGCCATTCCACAGGAATATGTCTCTTCATCGCTATGTTAGGCTATTGGTTGGTACCTCATCATAGGACCGGAATGACGATACCAATGGTTATGTATCAGTGTGGTGTAACTGATTTTGTATGAAACCGGTTTTTTTCTGCCTCTGCCTGATAGGGCTCCTCATCACCGGGACGGTATCGGCTTCCACTGGCTCGTATGATGATTGGGTTAATTGGCATCCTGATCCCAATCCCTATGCCGGTTGTCCCACCTGTATCTTTGCATACGATGATGACGGACTCCTCGATCCCAATCCCTATGCCGCCTGTCCCACCTGTTCTTTCATATTCGACACGGGTATTGAATCGGACCTGACCTCCCTTGCAGACTGCCCGACCTGTGGAAATACGGTATCATCAACGACAACCGGTTATTCCACATATGGCATAGCATGGAAAGATTCTCCAGGATCCACAATCTACACCTTCGCAAACGGGACCCCCCTCCCCGAAGATTACCTCTGCCCCATCCATGGTATCTACTGCCCGGATGATCCACGGCCGCCCGAAGATCGGCCGGGTTTTGCTGATGCCATTTCAGAGGAAAAGCCGGACCGGCTCTCCCGTACCCTTCCGGAAACAACAACGGAGTTTCTCAATCTTTTCAAGAGTTCTGCTTCCATCAGGAAATCAGGCCGTCTTGAAGGGATCCTCTACCGGCGATAACGAGAGATCCCCTTTATTTTTTACCCGACAACGGTCCGGTTCTGTCCAGTCTGTTGTTTCGTCACCTCTGATCGCACCCCTTCTCCTGTTCCCCTGCAGGATATCCTGTCAGTGATTTCCCGTAGATCATAAGATGGTAAACCATCGGAAATCTGGTGCTGATCCACCCGGCCCGGGAGGATACAATAATGTGATATCCCGCCCTTATATGAGGAGAGGTTCAATTCCATGCCAATACAAGAAGGAGACTTTATTACCATCAGCTATACCGGCAGCATTGCAGGGACCATCTTCGATACTACCGATGAAGAGGTTGCAAAGGATGCAGGGATCCATAACCCGGAGGCATTGTACGGCCCGGTAACGATCCGCGTCGGAAGCCACCATGTCATCCTCGGCCTTGATGAGGCTCTCCTGGGAAAAGAGGTGGGATTCGAGGGCGAGGTCGATGTCGGGGCGGACAAGGCATTCGGCCCCCATGATCCCCAGAAGGTCGAGGCGTTCAACAAGAACGCTTTCAAAGACAAGCCGAAGGTCGGCATGCACCTGAAGGTAGACGAGAAAGGAGAGGGGATCGTTGTCGATGTCATCGGGAACAGGGTCCTCCTTGACTTCAATCACCCCTTTGCCGGCAAGGAACTCCACTACTGGTACAAGATCGAGAGCGAAGTGACCGCGGTTGAAGAGAAGGTGAACGGGCTCATCCGGCTCTATGCAGGCCGTGACATGAAGACCGCGCTTGCTGACGGGGTTCTCACGATCACCCTCCCGCCGGGTATCAACTACGATCGCCGCTGGGTGCTCTGGAGGAGCCGGGTCATCGGGGAATCGCTCGAGCATATCCCCGAGATAAAAGAGATCACGCTTGTCGAGACCTTCAAGAGGAAGGACGAGGCGGAGTAATCCGGCCTCACCGTGTTTTAAGGTAACGAGTTATTTACCCTTGTACAGGTCTCGAGCCGGAAAGACCGTTCATATCAATCCAGCCGGCATAATCTACCAGAAAAAAGCCTCGAGTTTCTTCTGATGCCAATGCTCTTTCTCGTTCTTCAGAACAATGGATGTCATCAGCTAGGATATCATGTCAGAGGACTATAGTACTGTGGTAATCGTATGCGGGCCAACGAACCAAGGAATCCACAGAAAAACTGGCAGGAGGATTACAACAAATGGTGGAACCGGATGAACGGCACCCCCGTGAAAGAGAATCCTGTACTTGTCGGTTCTGAACGGAAAAAGTAGGAACAATCTGATTACAATTTTTTTTCTTCTTCTCCACTCATGCCTGCGTGACGGATATCACCATGAGAGATGTTCCTGTCTGCCATCGGGAGCAATGAACAGGCCACCGTCAGGAGGGGCTGGGGGATTGATCATGCCCAGTAGATGAGGCAGGTGTCGTTGCAATCTCCACACGCTCTCCCTGGTTCCCACCAGGCATCTCACGTCGACGATCGTCTGGAGAACAAACCGAAACATCTTTTATGGGAATCGCACAATGGAGTTCTGTTCTGCATAGAACATTCGCCCCACCTGGAGCACAGCGGGATCCTCTCATTAGGAGCCTTCCAGAAGGGTTTTATGGTGCAGGACAAAACCCTCCGCGAGTTCTGCAACTCGCGCTACCTTGAAAGCCTGGTCACCTCGGCCTCCCCTTTCGCCGGGGTGATGAAGGCGTTTTTATTCACCTTAATGCACGACCAGTACATCTTCCTTCCAGCCAGCCTCCCAGTCTTTTCCTACCGTCATTCACCTGCACACCTTGTACTTCAATGAACCAGGAGCGAGACCGACCGGGCCGGCTCTCATAGGGAAAACAGGGAGGATCCATCGTGCCAGCCCTTCAATCTCCCCATCCTGCAAGACAGGGACGGAACTACCACGCCCTTCCTGCGAAGATTCCACTCATTGAAGGATCCAGGCACAGCCTGGAGCACTATTGATCAATGCGCTCCAGGTTGCCGCTGCAGGTGAAGGCCCCCTACACAGGAGGAAGCATTACAATAGATACCACCATACTCTATTCTGATCTACGGAAAAGAGAGGGAGAGCAGGACCTATGGTACGGCAGTTCCCACGCCCCTGCATTGTTGTCAGCAGGTGTATCGAGTTTGATCCCTGCCGGTATGATGGATCACAGATACCGTCATCCACGGTTGCGCACCTCAAGCCCTTCACTGATTTCATACCTGTCTGCCCCGAAGTCGAGATAGGACTGGGTATCCCACGGGCTACCGTGCGGATCGTACGGGTAGAGGGGATTGATCATCTGATCCAGCCTGCGACCGGGCGTGATGTGAGCGATGATATGATCCGCTTCTCCTCCCGGTTCCTCGACAGCCTTCCTTCCGTTGACGGATTTATCCTGAAAGGTGGTTCCCCCACCTCCGGGACCAGTAATGTCCGGGTATATCCTTCAGCAGGAAAATCCATGGCAATCGAAAAAAGTGCTGGTTTTTTCGCCCGAGAGGTGATAAAGCGGTTTCCTCATCATCCCATCGAGGACGAACTCCGGTTGAATAATGCAAGGATTCGCGATCATTTCCTTACCGCAATCTTCACCCTGGCCGCATTTCGCGAGGCTGAAGAGGCCAGGGATCCGGAAGCACTGGTAAAGTTCCACGCCAACAACAAACTGCTTCTGATGGCATGCAACCAGCAGCTGATGCGGAAGATGGGGAGGATAGTGGCAGCAAGGGCGGCGATGAATCCGGAAGAGTTGTATTTGAACTACCGCCGTATGCTCGGTTCAGCATTCGCCAGTGCTCCCCGATACACCAGCAATATCAATGTACTGCAGCATGCCCTGGGGCATTTCAGCGACCAGGTTACCCGTGAGGAGAGGGAGTATGCACTCCGGCTTATCGAACGCTACCGGGAAGGCCATGCCACCCTCGCCGAACCCCGTGGTCTGCTCCGGTCATGGGTGATACGGTTCAATGAAGCGAGCCTCATGGACCAGACGTTCTTTGGCCCGTATCCTTTCGAGCTTGCGGACCTCCCGGATGATATCACGGAGCGGGGAAGGGATGTGTGGAAATCCCGAAAACCACGGGATACCCCGGACAGTTCAACGAACGAACCAATCAGATGACCGGTGGTTTGTAATGGAGATCTCTGATCATTAGACCTGGTAGATAGTTCTGGTGTGTTCAACCTTTTTGATCAAACGTGGATATCCTCCACAAGTACTTGAAGGCTGAACCTCCCACTTTCACTCTGCCCGGGCCTCAGCCAGAATATCTGAAAAGCCTGAACCATGAAATATGAGTGAGAATCCACCTCTCGCGCGGTGCCCAAGTTGCGGTTCTTTGCTGACAAGCCCGCTGGATGATTCCGGTATGTGGGAATGTCACTATCATTTCTGTCATCCTGTCTTCCCCGCATACAGTCCCGGTGAGGAGCACCGGGTTCCCATGGCAGCAGAGAAACACCCCCCTTACCTCATAAAACAATGGACGCTTAGATCGAAATATCTTTGATAACTGTCAGACAACGTACTTTTGTTCTGTAAGGACAACTCAACCCTCTGGTGCACCACAGGATTCCTCACACGGGGGATCTTCGCTGGACCGGTCGAGAGTACAGGACAACCCTCCATGCGAGTACTGGAACTCGCGCCACCTTGAATGCCTGGATCACCTCGGTATCTTTACACCGGGGTGATGAAGGCACTATCCTTTGGAGCAATACCACGCTGCACGGCCGGGTCCATCGAATGGATCCTGATGCTCACAATCTGATTGCTGTTTCTGACGCGATATGAGAAAGGACGGATGCCCGAACCAGTCTATGCCCTCATTCGTGTGACGGATTGTAACGATGGAGGACCGGGGAGAATACGTTCCGGCATGAGAAAAGAGGGTTGTCCTGCCGGAACCGGCTTGTTGCAGGCTGAAACAATCTTCAGCCTTCCAGGTAGTTCCTGGTCAGCCTTGCGTGAAGCCGGTCCACCTGTTGTACTGCTGTCCCGGTATACCGGTCAGGATTGAGCAGATCATGGATATCCTGGCGGGAGAGACACCTGGTAACCGCAGGATCCTGAACCAGGATCTCATTGAGCGGCTGTTTCTCTGAAAGTGCCTTCATGCTCGCTACCCGGACAAGCTCGTGTGCTTCCTGCCGGTCCATCCCCCGTCCTGCAAGCGCGATCATGACCGACTCGGCCATGTTGACTCCGTGGAGGAGGCCGAGGTTCCTCCGGATATTCTCTTCACGGATGACCAGCCCTTCAAGCACCCCGGTTAGCAGCCTGATGCAGTGGTCGGTGAGGATGGTCGCCTCGGGAAAGAGCACCCGCTCGCAGGAGGAGTTCGTGAGATCACGCTCATCCCACAGGGTGTTGTTCTGG
>JAJRBU010000222.1 GCA_028679315.1 Methanoregulaceae archaeon | reverse complement strand
GGAGGCAGTATCACACCGGCCGGACTCGTCACGGCACTCCCTGGCAGTTCGGTGACCTTCACGATCACTGCGAATGGGGGATACACGATCCAGACCATTCTTGTGGACGGGGTGGATCTGGGATCTGCCGGCACCTACACGTTCGCAAATATGTCCACCAACCATACCATCTCCGCAGCCTTTGCTCCGATAGATGATGGTGAAGAGCTGCCGGATCACTATGAGATCAATGCAACTTCCGGCTCAGGAGGCAGTATCACACCGACCGGACTCATCACGGCACTCCCTGGCAGTTCGGTGACCTTCACGATCACTGCGAATGAGGGATACACGATCCAGACTGTCCTTGTGGATGGGGTGGATCTGGGATCTGCCGGCACCTACACGTTCACAAATATATCCGGCAACCATACCATCATCGCAGGTTTTGCTCCGATAGATGATGGTGAAGAACTGCCGGAACAGTATTTCATCAATGCGTCTGCAGGAAATGGCGGAGTGATCGCACCCTCCGGTCTGGTCGAGGTTGTGCCTTCGGAAACGGTCACCTTCACGATCACCGCAAGCCCGGGGTATACGATCCAGCAACTTATCGTTGACGGTCAGAATCAGGGAGTACCTGATTCCTACACGTTTACCAATGTATCCGGCAACCATACGATTGAAGTCTCCTTCATTGCCAGTGGCGGGGATGGTGGAGGCGTTGGGAAAGGTACCCTGTACGTCACTTCGATCCCGCGAGGTGCCCTGATAACTATCGACGGGGTTGTAAAGGGACAGACCAATGCAATCATCTCGAATGTTGTGGCTGGAACCCACAATGTCACCCTCACCAAGTCGGGATACAAAACAGAGACAAAACAGGTCGATGTAAAGGCAGAAGGCATGAATTCGGCGTCATTCACGCTGAAACAAAGCGGGGATAATGGAATCGGAACCGGCACTCTCTATATCACCTCAATTCCCAGCGGTGCAGCAATCACCATTGACGGCGTTGAGAGCGGGCAGACGAACACCTATGTTCGGAATATAGCCGCCGGGGTCCATACCATTACCCTCACCAAACCAGGATACCTGCCCAAGACGAAACAGGTGGCTGTGAACACGGCGGGGATGGACTGGGTCTCTTTCATGCTCAAGAAAGGAGAGGACGCTGAACCCGGGTCCGGTGGCACAACCGGCACCCTCGCCGCTACCGGTACGCTCAACATCAGATCAATCCCGAAAGGCGCTGTGATCTTGATCGATGGGGTGGAGAGCGGACAGACCAATACCCTTCTCTCGAAAGTGAATGTAGGACAACACAACGTAACCCTGTCAAAAGAAGGGTATCAGACGGTGACGAAACTGGTCGAGGTCAAGCTGGGGGGGAGGAATTCCGTCTCAATCACGCTCCAGCCTCTGGAAGGTACCACCAGGGTTCCGTTCACCGAACGCTTCCCCTTCTCCCTTTAATTTATTCCCGATCAACCAGGTTGACTTGTCCGGATGAGATAGTCTTCCACATCCTCGATAGTATCCACAAACTCAACCCTGATCCCTATCTTCGATTCGATATATTCTTTCGCAGGGACCGTTTCGTATGCCCGTCTGGTCATCTGCAGCCCTCCCAAGCTCCGGGAAGACTCGTTCAATACGACGATATATTCGTTCTCGCCCGGAAGGAGCAGCAGATCTTTTCCCGCCTCTTTTGCAGCCCCGGCCTTCTCGATCACCCCGCCAATCGCCCCAATACTGCCATCGGGCTTGATCGTGCCGGTGATGGTCCTGTTCTCCCAGAGCTGTTCTCCTGTTGCTGCTGCTCTGGTAATAACGGTCATCAGTGCCCCGGCACTCGCGCCGTCCACCGCAGGGATTACGGCATCGGAGGTGATCGAAAAGATCACATCGCTTCCGCGAAGGTCGGCGCTGGTGCGATTCCTCGCAACCGCCACGGCAGTGTTTGCTGCGTCCTGGAATACGATGCCCATCAGGGGTTTTGTCTGTACGAGAATCCTTCCTTCACCGGGGATAATGTCAACCGTGACATTGATCGTTGTACCGGTCTCACTGGTCTCCTGGTAGATGAACCGTCCCTCGCGGGAATAATTGATGGTGGTGATGACAGCAAGTCCCTGGAGTGATGCCGATCGTTTCTCCTGACCGGAGATGGTATCAAGGATACTGGCTACAGAAGGCGTCGTCCCGGACTCTTCGGATGGTTCGGTGGTCCGGACTCTGCTCTCTTGAGGTACATACTCTTCGGGTTTCGGCCCGGAGAGATGTTCTGTTACAATGAACAGCCCCATCCCCAGGTTGGCAAGGAGAGAGAGGGTAAGGAGTATCACCAGGACCTTGTTCTTCATGGGATAAAAGTCAGATACTGCAGGTTTGTTTAATAGGTTTCCGAGCAGAACACCAGTCCCGGAATGTGTTGGGAAGAAAGCTGAATCCCGAAAGGATTTCACCGTGCGGGCGAGGTTTTCATGTATCCGTTCCTGATATTTTTTGGAAACCCCCCTATTGAGGTATTACCTCAATCTCCTGAAGCAGTGACATAAAACGCTCTATTAACCCCGGGAGATGTCAACCCGCATCGGGGGTAACCGGACTCTGAGTGACTGGTCAGGAGGGGAGAGGCCAGGTACTGCAATGGGAGGCGGTGTCTTTGCCATTGTCACATTGTTCATCATCGATCAGGACAAATAGAAAAAATAATGTAACCTGAGTCTGATTATCCGGTGGTCGATGATGTGCGGCAGGTTTACGATCTCTTTTGTGATTGGGTTGTATGAGCGGTTTTCAGCCAGGGCTCCATCATTCGAGATAATTCCCCGGTACAATATTGCCCCTTCCCAGGAAGTCCCGGTGGTGGTCCGGGCTTACCCTGAAAGCCCCAAAAACGAGATCCGGCTGATGAAGTGGGGACTTGTGCCGTCGTGGGTGAAGGATCCCTCCCGTTCCCCAAAACCCATCAATGCGAGGGCGGATACCCTCGCCGGGAAACCAATGTTTTGTGAACTCCTCAAATCCCAGCGATGCCTTGTCCCGGCGACAGGATTCTACGAATGGAAGAAGGAGCGATGGGGGAAGACACCTTATTACATCAGGATGACGGACAATTCTCTCTTTGCCTTTGCAGGGCTCTTTGACCGGTACAGGGCCCCGGATGGAGAGGAGATCAGTACCTTTTCGATCATCACCACGGATCCAAACACGGTTGTCTCGCCATACCATGACAGGATGCCTGCCATCCTGAAACAAGAGGACGAGGATCGGTGGCTTTGTCCGGGACCGCTGTCCCGGGATACTGTTGCAGATCTGCTCCGGTCCTACCCTGCCGGGCGAATGGAGGCATATCCCGTCGGAAAAAAGGTGAATAATGCAAATGCAGAAGGAGAAGACCTGATCAGACCGGTCCCTTCCCTGGACGATCGGTCCTGGGAGAGTACGTAAAGGGGTCAATCCGGCACACTTTTATCCATACCCTCGTTCCATTGATCCAGTGAGAGGGAATCATTGTGAATCTTCCAAAATTACTGACAATGATAGGGCTTGTCATCATCCTTGTTCTTGCGGCCTTGTTCTTCTCCGAATTGCTAACCGGGGGTGTCTCAACCGCAGATGACGGAGATACACTCTACCAGGTATCGACCATCGATGCGCTGCAGCAGGGTGTCTTTGACGGGATACAGCCAGTGGGCGAGATAAAAGAGCACGGGGATTTTGGGATCGGCACTTTCAATGCCCTCGAGGGTGAGATGATTTTCCTGGATGGAATTGTCTACCAGGCGAAATCAGATGGCAGTGTCGTTGTCGTTCCGGACAGCTTCACTACGCCGTATACAACAGTGACATATTTTTTACCCGATTTCTCGAATACCACGACCACACCGATGAATTTTTCGGCCTTCTCGACGGTGATGGCATCTGATCTCCCCACAGAGAACATGGTCTATGCAGTACGGATGCATGGGGCATTCCCCTTCCTGAAGGTCCGCTCGGTACCTGCCCAGCAGAAACCCTACCCAACCCTCTCTGAAGCGGTGGAAAACCAGTCGGTATTCGAATACACGGATACAACCGGGTGGGTGGTCGGGACCTTCACGCCGGCCTTTTTCGAGGGGATCAATATCGAAGGATACCACCTCCACTTCATCAGCGATGACCGGCAGAAGGGAGGTCATATCCTCGACTTTTCTTTGCCATCGGGCGCAGTCATCGAGTACGATATCACCCCTGAATACACCCTGGTCCTGCCGACCAGCGGTGACTTCACCACGGTCGACCTGTCGCAGGACATGAGCGGGCAGCTTGTTGGGGTAGAACATTGATCCTGCCAGTCAAACTGGATTTTAGGGAGGGATCAGCCGATGCTCTGGCAAGGAATTATGGCTGATTATTCACTCCTCTTCCATTCACCTGAACACCTTTACATGGTGTTATAGGACCGGCGTTTGATACCCAACTTCATCACCAATCAGACCCGGGCCTCCCCTGCACTTTAAAGTCACGAGCTCCCGGATCCTGATACATTCAGGGTTAGTGGGACTCCGTGGGTGCGGAATACTCACTGGAATTATCTCCGAAACGACTGCTGGTCGCTCTGAAAGGATGATAATCCGGTCTGCCACATATACGGCCTCTTCCGGATTGTGCGTGACCATCAGGATGGTCGTCTTCAGTTCCTGCCGGATCCTGAGGATCTCGTCCTCAAGTTCCTTGCGGGTGAACGTGTCGAGGGCAGAGAACGGCTCATCCATCAGGAGCAGTGACGGCCTGATTGCGAGCGCCCGGGCAACAGCTACCCGCTGCTTCATCCCGCCCGAGAGTTCGTGGGGAGGAGAGCGGGCAAATGAGTCAAGATGGGTAAGCGAGAGGAGCTCTGCTGTCCGGCGCTGCGTCTCTTCTTTGGATTCCTTCTGTGCAGAGAGCCGGAGACCGTACGTGATATTCTCCTCGACCGAGAGCCAGGGGAAGAGGGCATGGTCTTGGAAGACCATGGCCGCCGATACACCATCGCCACCCCGCCCGGAAATGCCATGGATCGAGCCGGCATCGGCACAATCGAGTCCCCCGATGATTCTTAGGAGGGTGGACTTCCCACACCCCGAAGGCCCCATGATGCAGACGACCTCGCGGGCAGCAACAGCAAAGCTGACACCAGCGAGAGCCTGGCAGGATTTCCCCTCGCTGTGGAAGGTTTTTTGGACCCCAGAGACCAAGAGGATTTGTTCTGCCATCATTCCTTCCCCTCCCAGGAAAAGAACCTCGCCTGCCCTGCCCGGAAGAGCATGTCGGCCCCAAGTCCTATTATCCCGATCACCACCATCCCGGCACCGATCACATCAAGCTGTCCGAGATTGTAGGCATACATGATTATAAATCCGAGACCTGCGGTGGTACCCGGCAGCATCTCGGCTGCCACCACGCACATCCACGCGATGGCAAACGAGACCCGGAGCCCGGTCCAGATCCGGGGAAGGGCACCGGGAAAAACCACGGTCTGCAGTTTCTCGAAGGTCGTGGCATGGAACATCTCGGCAACCTCGATCCACCTTACCCGAATTCCCTTGACCCCATCAACCGTGTTGATCAGGATCGGGAAGAATGCACCAAGTGCGATAATGAACAGGATCGAGTTGATCCCGATCCCGAACCATGCGATGGCAAAGGGCATCCATGCTATCGGGGGGATTGGGCGGAGGATTTGGATAGCAGGGTTGAGGTACGCTTGAACCTCATATGACCACCCGATGATGAGGCCAAGCGGGATTGCCAGTGCTGCCGCACAGAAAAATCCGGTGAG
>JAJRBU010000269.1 GCA_028679315.1 Methanoregulaceae archaeon | reverse complement strand
CATCACAGGCACATGCACCACATTTACCCTGGAAGTATGCCGAGAGGCCAATGGCTGCACCGCAAAAAGCGCCGATGCCCCACAGGTCATTCCCTTGAATTGCAAGGGTAACCATCGTGTTCATCACGATAAATCCATAGATAGTCTGGGTGAGCGGTGCAGCGGCAAATGCTACGAGCATAAATGCCGCCGGTTTATTCTGGATATAATTCTTTTTCCAGGCGCCAATAGCAGCCATTCCGGCAATACCTGATCCTGCAGCGGATCCCAATGCAGACAAACCAAGCACCAGGCCTAATCCCAAATCCATCGTCATGATATCTTACTCTTCATTCCTTGAGCGGTTCGAATGCAGACCCACTCCATGTTACGTTTGCATGCCCCGAAAATTCAAGCACATTGAGCCTAACGCCGTGCACGAGGACTGACATCAGTCCCAGGATGAGATTTAAGCTATGGCCGGATAAAAGAATTACGGCACCTGCCACTAATGCAATGACACCACTACCTAATCCGGATGCCAGGTAATTTGTAGTATTTGCTACCGCCAGACCTGCCATACTCACCGCAAAAAGACGAATATAAGAGATCACATCGGTAATATTATTCATAAAACTCAATGCTATCGTTCCCAACCCTTCGCCGATACCTCTTAGAATATTAGATCTCTTGGGGTTCGTGAATAGAATTACCAGGATAACTCCTGCAGCAACCAGCCATATCCCAAAAGCTGGAAAAGGTTCTCCCAGTATCAACGTCTTTGCCAGGAAAAATGCGGTCCAGAGGATGCAGATATAGCCGAAGTCAGCGAGTGCGGTCAGCGAGGGATATTTCAGGAACGCCCGCCAGGAATGAGCAATCGATAAATGCAGGGCTCCCAAAAAGAAACAGAGTGTTGTCACGAATGCGGTGTCATTGAGTTGTGGAACGAGAGGAGGTAACCCCCACTGGCCAAAAAAAGTGCCGGTCAGCAGACCCCATATAACGGCACAGGAACCCAGAAGATAGAAAAGCGAGACAGCCGTCCTCATCTCTCTATTCATCATCATCTTTTTCTTCAGCCAGAGGGATAACAGAAGAGTTATTACGATATAGACCAGTCCATACCCGGCATCTCCGATGAGAATACCGAAAAAAATACTGAAAAAAATCAGGAATACCATGCTGACATCCAGCTCGCGGTAACCGGGTGTGAGGCCTAGAAGTCCAAGGACAGGCTTGATCATTCCAACCCATCTGGGATTACGCATGAGTGTAGGCACATTGTCATCGGGTGAGGGATCGGCGATGAGCAGCCCCCATTTATTATTCCTTGATTCGGCAATCAGTTGCTCTGCCCTGTCATAGGGAATATATCCCGTTAAATAGCCGAGTGCCCCCTCCCTTCCCATGCCGGCCAGAACCTGCTGGAATTCGATCTCTTTCTCCAATTTTCTTTTAATATCCAGAAGGTTTTCATAATAACCGGCGGAACCGGTGATCTCGGATACAATAGTCTCCCGGTTCCTTGTATATTCGGAAAGGCGCTCTTTGAGCTGGGACAAGCCCTGTTCCGGAGGGATCACCTCCTTAAAAGGACATTCAAACTGCCGTCGGGATATCGCCACTACGTGGGCAATGTCCCCGGCTGTAAATATGGTTTTTGCCACTACATCATCAGGGAAACTTCCCACTTCTCTGACCGGAAGCTGGAATAATTTCAGGTAAACGTCGTTTTGGGCCAGCGAGCGGACCTGGTTCTGATCAATATCGCCCCATCGTTCCCATTCGTTGATCTGACTGATAAGATTCCTTGAGGAGAGCTCCAGTTGTTCCTGCCTCCGGCCCAGTTCGACGATGGTGCTGGCAATTGCCATCCAGTCACCGCTGATCTGGTTCTGCGGCCGGATTTTTCTCTCTGATATTGGTACCTGGTTCAGGATATCCATTGAGGAAGTGATGATGGCAACTTTTTCCAGGAGTACGGATATATCCCCGCTTTCAGGCAGACTCTGGTGCTCTACCTGCATAACACCCAGTTTACGCAAGGTGGTTATGGTCGCTTCGGCATCCCCTGACTGGAAAATGATGGTGGCTTTTTTCATCGGAACGATCATGATGCCACCTCCTCGAAACCGGATTGTTCGATCTTATTTTTGGCAATTTTACTCCGGCCAACCGCATTGGTCATCTGATCGCCGATATATATTTTTATGAGTCGGATTGCTTCCTTTGCCTCGGGGATTTTGACCTTCTCGAACAGATTGACGCGTTGTGTTGTAATCCGCAGTTCATGGTTCAGGACAGATATTCCTTTTTCGACAACCCGTATCTCTTCCTGCAAAGAAACAAGTTCCCTCAATGACTCAAGTCCCGCATCCAGCCAGAGAGGCATCAGGAACAAATCATACAAAGCCGGTTCAAAATGTACATTTTCGAAGACCGGTATATCGACCCCGGCAATATTTCTCTTTCCAATGACGACACTTTCGGGTTTCAGCCATTTTCTGATTCCTGGAACTTCAGGTAAAAGCCCCGACCACTCTTCTGCCGATCGTCTCTTTTCGGATATGGATCTCTCTCTCTCCCGAAGAGCGCTCTGCTGGTGGAGAATTTCAAGCTGGATCTGCTGCTTTTTGAGCTGCAGCGTGGGCAGATACCTCTCATATTGACGGAGTGCATCCCGCTGTTTTTTCAGTTCACCCTGAGTAAATTTAATTTTCATGCTTTTTGGGCCAGTATTGATCGATCATGGATCTCTTAATCCCGGTCTCTTCCGGTGAGAAGCAGTCGTGCAGAATCTCCCAACCGAGGTCGAGCGCTTTTTCAAGTGGGATATTCACCGAAAGCGACATCATTTTATCCTCGAAAAGTTTCCCATATTTGAGGAGTTTCATATCCCAGGCACTCATCTGGAATCCCATAGACTGTTTTTCCTGCGTTTCGCGGTAATCGGCAAAGAGCTGGATCATGGTGTCCATGATCGTCCGGTGGTCGTCCCTCGTTTTGCCGTTTACGAGTTGCTTTAAGCGGCTCAATGAACCGAATGGCTCGATAACACTATTTTTGAGGTAAAACTGCCCCTCGGTGATATAACCGGTATTGTCCGGAATCGGATGGGTGACGTCGTCTCCCGGCATTGTCGTTACCGCAAGGATGGTGATCGAGCCTGCGGTTTCGAAATCAACCGCTTTTTCATACCGGGCTGCGAGGAGGCTGTAAAGGTCCCCGGGATATCCGCGATTTGAGGGTATCTGCTGCATGGTGATGGCGATCTCTTTTAATGCATCACAGAAATTGCTCATGTCCGTCAATAAAACAAGGACCCGTTTTCCCTCGAGAGCGAAATTTTCTGCCACTGCAAGGCTGATATCTGGAACCAGCAGACATTCGACAACGGGATCGGCGGCAGTATGCATAAATACGATCGAATGGGAGAGAGCGCCATGCTCTTCGAGTGTGTCTCTAAAGAAGAGATAATCATCGTACTTTAAACCCATCCCCCCGAGTATGATGATATCAACCTCAGCCTGGGTCCCGATTCTGGCAAGGAGATCGTTGTAAGGCTCACCAGCGATAGAAAATATCGGGAGTTTCTGGGATTCGACCAGCGAATTGAAAATATCGATCATAGGGATGCCGGTCCGAATCATCTTGTTCGGTATGATCCGCTTTACCGGGTTGACAGGCGGCCCGCCAATTTCGACGAGGTTTTCAGAAAGGTCAGGCCCGTTATCGAGGGGCCGGCCGCTTCCGTTGAATATCCGGCCAAGTAGCGTATCGCCGGTGGCAATACGCATCGGATGGCCCAGAAATCTTACCCTGTCACCTGTCGAAATACCCCGGCTGCCGGCAAAAACCTGTAAAAATGCTTTGTTCCCGTCAAGCCGGATAACCTGGGCAAGAGACGTTCCACGCCGGGTAGTCACTTCGGCAAGTTCCGTATTACCAACGTTTTCTGCCTCTACCGTGATAACATCGCCAACGATCTGGTCGATACTGGTATATATCTTCTGCATGCTAACCCTCCCTTGTTCGCACGAGGAGAAATGCCCTGATCTCCTTTTCAGCCTCACCAAATTCAGCACTCTGCCAGGGTAGGGAGTTCCATCCCCGGAAGAACTGTCTTAACTGCTGGAAAAAATGCAATGCCTCATCCTTGTTTTCAAAAACGAATTCCGTTTCAATGATGCGGTGAATAAAATCAAAAATGTAGATCTGCCGTTCCCTGGGGGTTGCTTCGTCGACGGGGTCAAAGGCATTCTGCTGCAGGTAAACATAATCGAAAAGTTCTGCCTTGAGAAAATCCAGGTAATCCTGAAGCGATGTCCCTTCTTCTCCTACGACTTTCATCATCTGGGCAATATCGTTGCCTTTGTGCAGGATTCCCTGCCCCCTCGCTTTCTGTCCTTCATCGATGAAACTTCTGTACTTGCTCCAGCTGATCAACGGGTCTATTGCCGGGTACCTGCGGGCATCGGAACGACTCCTGGAGAGTCCATGGAAAGCTCCGACCACTTTTAAGGTTGCCTGGGTCACCGGCTCTTCAAAGTTACCCCCAGCAGGGCTGACGGCCCCTCCGATGGTAACCGATCCGGTAGAACCGTCGTGTAAACGCACCATTCCTGCTCTTTCATAGAATGAGGCGATACGGGACTCCAGGTATGCAGGGAACGCCTCCTCCCCGGGAATCTCTTCCAGCCTGCCGGACATTTCACGCATTGCCTGGGCCCAGCGGGAGGTTGAATCTGCAAGCAGAAGTACCTGGAGTCCCATCTGGCGATAATATTCAGCAATCGTCACTGCAGTATAGACACTTGATTCCCTTGCTGCCACGGGCATTGAGCTGGTGTTGCAGATAATGACCGTGCGATCGCTCAACGGCCGGCTGGTTCTGGGATCAATAATAGAGGGGAACGTTCGTAATGTTTCAACAATCTCACCCGCCCGTTCGCCGCAGGCAGCAATAATTACCACATCGACCTCGGCATGGCGGCTGATCAGCTGCTGCAAAACGGTTTTCCCGGCTCCGAAAGGACCTGGGATGCAGTACGTTCCTCCCCGGGCAACAGGGAAGAGTGAATCTATCAGACGCATTTTGGTAACCAGGGCTTCTGCCGGCTTCAGCCTCTCTGCATATGCCTGGATCGGGATCTTCACGGGCCAGGACTGGCTTAAAAACACGGGGAAAATTTTACCGTTCTGATCTTTTATCGAAGCGACAGCCTGACGTATTGTGAACTTACCGGCATCTTCCATCGATACGATCTCATAATTCCCTGTCAGTGCGAAAGGAACCATGCAGTAGTGCCGGAATATTTTCTCTTCCACAAATCCGATTTTATCCCCCGCCCGTACCTTGTCTCCGGTTTTTTTCAGAGGGGTGAAATCCCAGGTCTTTGTTTCAGAAAGTGCTTTTATATAGACGCCTCTCCGCAGGAAAAAGCCGCATTGCTCGGCGATCTCCGGCAGGGGATTCTGGAGCCCGTCATAGATCTGGCCAAGCATTCCCGGCCCGAGCTCGATTGACAGGAGTTCCCCGGTAAACTCAACCTCCTCCCCGACTTTCAGACCGGTGGTCGCCTCATAGACCTGCATTTCAGCAAGATTGCCACGTACACGGATAATTTCAGATTTAAGACGCTCCTCTCCATGCCTGATAAAAGCAACCTCGTTCTGCATGACAGGAGTATCAAAAATGACAGTAACCATGTTGCCATTGATTTTCACGATACGACCGTTTGAAGGCGCAGTCATTTACGCCTCCTGTTGCCCCAATGTCCCCAGAAGCATGATAGGTGAACTCGCACTTCGTATCTTCTCCCACCGTTGGAGAATCAGTAACTTATACGCATAGACAATCAATGCGTCCAGATCAAAATAATGGGCTATTGCGAGTTCGTCCAGCA
The DNA here is from genome assembly GCA_028679315.1 of Methanoregulaceae archaeon. Taxonomy (GTDB): domain Archaea; phylum Halobacteriota; class Methanomicrobia; order Methanomicrobiales; family Methanospirillaceae; genus UBA9949. The sequence continues at coordinate 1,193 of JAJRBU010000269.1, read as the reverse complement.
TGTTCCAGCGTTTCTGGTCAAGTATCTTCTCACCTTCAAGTATCGAAGGGCTCAACGCCGCTGCTGCAACAATGGGAGCGAGGGATTGGCCGGCGTATGTATCCTGGCGGAGATATGTTGCAGGGTCGGTATGCCGCCTGCCGGCCCGTGACTTTACCATCTCGTTTCTCAGGGCTGTATCGGACTGGATCCATCGCTCAACACTCCTGTGTTTTTTGTCTTTTTCTGAATAATGTTCCGGCTGTGGCAGGGTGCTTAAGACCAGATAGTCTTTTTCCGGAATGAATCCGTAGCATGTTTCAAGGAACTTCTCAAATGAAAATGGTGGTTTCATTCCGAAATGCAGGGTTGGCAGGCTTGCGATAAGGTAAGGGTAAAACTCTGCCATTCTATTTCATTCCTCAACTGCTTCCTCGAGTATCTTTTTTAACTTTGGTTTGAGGTAGGTTATGATATATTCTGCGAGGGCTTTATCCGTAAAATCATAGCATGACTTTCCATTGTCAAAGCTGATGGTAAAACCTCCCTGGATCTCTTCACCTGGTTGTAAGGTGATCCCTCTTGCAGCCTCCTGCCGGAGTTTATCCATGTAGTGTTGCTCCATGAGTTCCAGGTCTTTTTTATTGAGTGAAACGATGATGTCGCTTCGCTCTTTTGCATTATAATTCCTGATAATCTCGGAAAGGAGTCGGAAGAGTGCATCCGGAGTGAGACCCTGCCGGATGTCTCTAACGACGAGATGTCTGAGCATAGCATTGATCTCCTCGCGGAGCGAGAGAAGAAGATCTCTTCCCGCCTGGGCGAGCAGGGCTCTCTCCCTCTCATCTTCACGGCGGATTCTCTCGTTTGCGGCAGAGATCATCGCGTCAGCTTCCGCTCGGGCCCGGGAGAGAATGGCATCAGATCTTTGCCTTGCCTCGTCCTCTATGGCCTTTGCCTTCGCTTCAGCTGCCCTGATCCCTTCCTGATTTATCTTCTCAATCAGGTCCTTAATCTCTTCCGGCATAGAAACAACTCATTCTCCCTCGATAACTGCGAAGAATTCTCCATCGTTGTGTACAAGCCCTTTTTGTTCGGACATGATAGGTCCCCCCTCGTACTTACGTCATCCTGTCATCGGGTTCCTGTTTGTTGTGGCTCCCAAACAGGCAATCAAAGAACCATGAAGATCTTTATCATCACGATCATGACAT